>NZ_CVTX01000039.1:0-12115 GCF_900005715.1 Pseudomonas sp. 34 E 7 | reverse complement strand
GGTCCAGGGTCTCGTCGGCGAGGGGCACGCCGTGCTTGTCGATGGCAGCGCCGCCGATCACGTCGTGGCTCAGCGCGAAGCCCAGGTTGTATTTGGCGTTGGCCAATTCCAGCACTTTGACTGCTTCGGCCATGATTTCCGGGCCAATACCGTCGCCAGGGAGAATCAGAATCTGCTTGCTCATGGGTTCCTCATTTCATCGAGCGACCTGCCCAGGGGCCGGTCGGGAAAAATCAATCAGCGTTGGGCGAAAACTACCAGCACGTCGGTGCTGAAGGTGCCGTCGGCCTGAATGTCGTAGTAATCGCGCACTTCCTGGCCCATCGCCTGTTGCAGCTCAAGGATGGCCGAACGCAGCACCTCTGGCGTGCGCATACGCTCGACCCACGAGGTGTACTCCAGGCGCAGGCGTTGACGCAGGCTGTTACGCACATGCAGACCGGACTCGCTGAGTTGCTGCATCCACTCGGCAGCGGCGTAATCACGCACATGGCTGGTATCGCGCAGCACTTCGACGGTTTGCAGGTAAGTGTCCAGCAACGGGCTGCCGGGTGACAACACATCCACGAACGCCGCCACGCCGCCCGGCTTGAGCACCCGACGCACTTCGCGCAGGGCCAGGCCGAGGTCGCTCCAGTGGTGGGCCGAATAACGGCTGAACACGAAGTCGAACTCGCCATCGGCGAACGGCAGGCGCTCGGCGGCGCCGTTTACGGTGCTGATATTGGTGAAACCGCGATCTTGCGCAGCGGCGGCCACCACATCGAGCATCTGTTGGGACAAGTCGTAGGCCACCACTTCTTTAACCAGCGGCGCGACATGGAAACTGACATGGCCGGCGCCGCACCCCAGGTCCAGCAGTCGTGCACTGCCCTGCCCGGCCAGTTCGGCCTGGAGCAGCGCGAATTCGGTGCCCTGGGCGTGAACGGCGCTGCTCAGGTAGGCGGCGGCCTGTTCGCCGAATTGCTTTTGCACGACGTGGGTGTGGGCGGTGGTGGTCATGGGGGCTTCCTCGGGTTTTGTGTGGTTAACACTGGCCTCATCGGGGGCAAGCCCCCTCCCACATTTGAATGTATTCACAGATCAAAAGGTGGGAAGGGGCTTGCCCCCGATGACGGCGGTACTGCCTACCTCAATCGCGAAACAACCACGGCTGGCTCGCCCGGTGCTTGCTCTCGAACGCCGCAATCGCATCGCCGTCCTGCAAGGTCAGGCCAATATCGTCCAGGCCATTGATCAAGCAGTGCTTGCGAAAGGCGTCCACTTCGAAGTGGTACACCTTGCCATCCGGACGGGTCACGGTCTGTGCGGCCAGGTCCACCGTCAACTGGTAGCCCACATTCGCTTCCACTTGCTGGAACAGCTCATCCACTTCGGCGTCGCTCAGGATGATCGGCAACAAGCCGTTCTTGAAGCTGTTGTTGAAGAAGATGTCCGCATAGCTCGGCGCGATAATGCTGCGAAAGCCATATTCTTCCAGGGCCCACGGCGCATGTTCACGGCTGGAGCCGCACCCGAAGTTTTCCCGGGCCAGCAGCACACTGGCGCCCTGGTAACGCTCGGCGTTGAGCACGAAGTCCTTGTTCAGCGGACGCTTGGAGTTGTCCTGGTAGGCATAGCCCACGTCCAGGTAGCGCCATTCGTCAAACAGGTTGGGGCCGAAACCGGTGCGCTTGATCGACTTCAGGAACTGCTTGGGGATGATCTGATCGGTGTCCACGTTGGCACGGTCCAACGGCGCGACTAAACCTGTGTGTTGTGTAAAAGCACGCATCGGGTATTCCTCAAATCAATTCGCGAACGTCGATGAAACGACCGTTGACGGCGGCGGCGGCAGCCATGGCCGGGCTGACCAGGTGGGTACGCCCACCGGCGCCCTGGCGACCTTCGAAGTTACGGTTGGAGGTGGACGCGCAATGCTCGCCGGACTCCAGGCGGTCCGGGTTCATTGCCAGGCACATCGAGCAGCCCGGCTCACGCCATTCGAAACCGGCTTCGAGGAAGATCTTGTCCAGGCCCTCGGCCTCGGCCTGGGCTTTGACCAGACCCGAACCGGGCACCACGATGGCTTGTTTGATGGTCGACGCCACCTTGCGGCCCTTGGCGATCACGGCAGCGGCGCGCAGGTCTTCGATACGCGAGTTGGTGCAGGAGCCGATGAATACGCGATCCAGCTGGATATCGGTAATCGCCTGATTGGCCTTCAAGCCCATGTACTTGAGGGCGCGCTCGATGGAGCCGCGCTTGACCAGATCGGCCTCCTGGGCCGGGTCCGGCACGTTTTGATCAACGGCCAACACCATTTCCGGCGACGTGCCCCAGCTGACTTGCGGCTTGATCTGCGCAGCGTCGAGTTCGACCACGGTGTCGAACACCGCGTCGGCGTCGGACACCAGGTCTTTCCAGGCTTCGACGGCGGCGTCCCAATCAGCGCCCTGCGGGGCGAATGGACGGCCCTTGACGTATTCGACGGTCTTTTCGTCCGCCGCCACCATGCCCACGCGGGCACCGGCTTCGATGGACATGTTGCAGATGGTCATGCGGCCTTCGATGGACAGGTCGCGAATGGCGCTGCCGGCGAACTCGATGGCATGGCCGTTACCGCCGGCGGTGCCGATCTTGCCGATTACCGCGAGCACAATGTCCTTGGCGGTCACACCGAACGGCAAAGTGCCTTCGACGCGCACCAGCATGTTCTTCATCTTCTTGGCGACCAGGCACTGGGTGGCGAACACATGCTCCACCTCGGAGGTGCCGATGCCATGGGCCAGGGCGCCGAACGCACCGTGGGTGGAGGTGTGCGAGTCGCCGCAGACCACGGTCATGCCCGGCAAGGTCGCGCCCTGCTCCGGGCCGATCACGTGGACGATGCCTTGACGCACGTCATTCATCTTGAATTCGGTGATGCCATATTCATCGCAGTAATCATCGAGGGTCTGCACCTGCAAGCGCGACACCGTATCGGCAATGGCGTCAATCCCGCCTTTGCGCTCCGGGGTGGTTGGCACGTTGTGGTCCGGGGTGGCGATGATGGAGTCGACGCGCCATGGCTTGCGCCCGGCCAGCCGCAGGCCTTCGAACGCTTGGGGCGAGGTCACTTCATGGATGATGTGACGGTCGATGTAGATCAGCGACGATCCATCATCGCGACGTTTCACTTCATGGGAATCCCAAAGCTTGTCGTAAAGCGTTTTGCCGGCCATCAGTCGGTCCTCATCAGCGGTGTTTCTATATGCCGGGCTTTCAATAACCCTTTGGCTTGTGAGGCTGATGGTATGGCGCTACATTAAATAACTCAAATTCATATTTTTTATGCTTTGGATTACCAACCGGAATAGCACCATGGACCTTGCCAACCTCAATGCCTTTATCGCCATCGCCGAAACCGGCAGCTTCTCCGGCGCCGGTGAACGCCTGCACCTGACCCAACCGGCCATCAGCAAACGCATTGCCGGCCTGGAGCAACAATTGAAGGTACGCCTGTTCGATCGCCTGGGCCGTGAAGTGGGCCTGACCGAAGCCGGGCGGGCCCTGCTGCCGCGTGCCTATCAGATCCTGAATGTGCTGGATGACACCCGTCGCGCCTTGACCAACCTGACCGGGGAAGTCAGCGGGCGCCTCACACTGGCTACCAGCCACCATATCGGCCTGCATCGCCTGCCGCCGGTCCTGCGCACCTTCACTCGGCAATACCCCAGCGTGGCGCTGGATATTCAATTCCTCGATTCGGAAGTGGCCTACGAAGAAATCCTCCACGGTCGCGCCGAAGTGGCGGTCATCACCCTGGCGCCCGAGCCGCACAACCTAGTGCGCGCGACACCGGTGTGGGATGACCCACTGGATTTCGTGGTGGCCCCCGAACATAGCCTGATCAACAACGGCTCGGTCAGCCTGGCCGATATCGCCGGGCACCCTGCGGTGTTTCCCGGCGGCAACACGTTTACCCACCATATCGTCAGTCGCCTGTTCGAGGCCCAGGGCCTGACGCCGAACATCGCGATGAGCACCAACTACCTGGAAACCATCAAGATGATGGTGTCCATCGGCCTGGCCTGGAGCGTGTTGCCACGCACCATGCTGGATGATCAGGTGGCAAGTATCGCTTTGCCGGGCATACAGCTGCGTCGCCAGCTAGGCTATATCGTGCACACCGAAAGGACGCTGTCGAACGCTGCGCGGGCTTTCATGAGCCTGCTGGATGCACAGGTCGATCCGCCAGGGATACCGGCGTGAGTTTGTGCGGCCCAGGGCTTCAAGCAACCGCGCTGTCTTCCCATCGAGCCAAGGCCCTTTGAATAATGCCCAACCCCGTTGATTCCGTGCCACCGCTGCCCCGCATCCACGCCCTGGACCCACAGGAGGCGGAACAACACTGGGACAGCGCCCCGCAATTGCTGTCGGCGCTCAATGCCGCGCGACTGGGCGCGTGGTGCTGGGAAATCGACACCGGGAAAATCAGCTGGTCCCGTGGCACTCAGGCATTGTTTGGCTACGATCCGCGCCAGCCACTGCCCAATGACCTCAATTACCTGGACCTCCTGGCGCCGGAAGACCGCGCCCGGGTCGTCAGGGCATTTCATGCGGTGGTGGCCGGCGAACCGGTCGAACAGGCCATGCATCACCGCATCCAATGGCCCGATGGCAGCCTGCACTGGCTGGAAATCAACGGCAGCCTGGTGCCGGACAAAAACGGCAGGCGCCGAATGATTGGGGTGGTCCGCGAGATCACGCACCAGCGCGAGCGGGAACACGCCCTCAGCCACTCTGAAAAACGCTTCGCCACGCTCTTCCACCTGTGCCCGAACATGGTGCTGCTGACGCGCCAGGCCGACGGCCTGATCAGCGAGGCCAACCACCATTTCGAACTGCTGTTCGGCTGGCCGGTGGCGCAAGTCATTGGCCGTACCACGCTGGAGTTGGGCCTGTGGCGTCACCCGGAGCAACGCACGCACCTGGTCAAGGCGACCCAGCGCAAAGGCGAATCCATCATCATGGAAGTGCAGTTCTGCGCCAGCAACGGCCAGATCCACGATGGCACGCTCAGTGCGCAAAAGGTCGAACTGGACGGTGAGGCCTACCTGATCAGCACCTTCCTCGACACCACCGAGCGCAAAAACGCCGAGCAAGCCCTCAAGGACAGCCAGGAGCGCCTGGACCTGGCGCTGGACTCGGCACAACTGGGCACCTGGGACTGGCACATCCCTACCGGCATGCTCTACGGCTCGGCCCGTGCCGCCCAGCTCCATGGCCTGCCGAGCGAACCGTTCCACGAATCCTTCGATGCGTTTTTTGAAGGCATGTCCGATCAGGACCGCGAGGGCATGCGCCATGCCTACCGCAGCTTGCGCGAAGGCGCGGACGGCAACTACCAGTTGACCTACCGCGTACCGGCCGAGGACGGCAGCGTGCGCTATCTGGAAAGCCGCGCACGTCTGTATCGCGATGAATCCGGCAAGCCCCTGCGCATGGCCGGCACCTTGCTCGATATCACCGATCAGGTGGAACGCGAGCAGCGCCTGAGCGCGTCCGAAGAGAAATTCGCCAGCCTGTTCCAGGCCAGTCCCGACCCTATTTGCGTCACCGGCCTGGACAGTGGCGAGTTTATCGAGATCAACCCGGCGTTCACCCAGACGTTTGGCTGGACGGCCGCCGAAGTGATCGACAAGAGCGCCGAGCAGATCGGCCTGTGGGATGAATCGAGCAAGCGCCTGCAACGCATCCAGCGGGTGATTCGCGAACAATCATTGAGCAACGTCGCCATCGTGGTGCATGCCAGGAACGGCCAGAGCCTGACCTGTGTGATTTCCAGCCGCTTGGTCAAGGTCAATGAGCAGCCGTGCATCGTCACGACCCTGCGCGATATCACCCAGCAGCAACGCTCGGAGGCGGCGCTCAAGGCCAGCGAAGAGAAGTTCGCCAAGGCCTTCCATTCCAGCCCCGACGCCATTTCGATCACCGAGCGCGACACGGGTCGATACGTGGAGGTCAATGATGGGTTTTGTCGCCTGACCGGCTACCGCGCCGAAGAAGCCATCGGCCTCACCCTGTACCAGATTGGCATCTGGGCCGATGAAAACCAGCGCACCGCGCTGCTGGCCGAATTGCAGATCAAGGGGCGCATCCATCACCTTGAAATGCTTTGGCACAACAAGCGTGGCGAGGTGCTGGCGGTGGAAGTGTCGGTCGAACCGATCACCTTGAATGAAACGCCGTGCCTGCTACTGACCGCGCGGGACGTGAGCCTGTTGAAGAACGCCCAGGCGCAGATCCGCCACCTGGCCTATCACGACCCGCTGACCAACCTGCCCAACCGTGCGCTGCTGATGGACCGCCTGAGCCAGCAGATCGCCCTGCTCAAGCGCCACAACCTGCGTGGCGCCCTGCTATTCCTCGACCTCGACCACTTCAAGCACATCAACGACTCACTCGGTCACCCGGTGGGCGATACCGTGTTGAAAATCGTCACCGCACGCCTGGAAGCCAGCGTGCGCACAGAGGATACGGTGGCGCGCCTGGGCGGTGACGAGTTCGTGGTCCTGCTCAGCGGCCTGGAGGGCTCACGCACGCAAGTCAGCCGGCAGGTACAGGCGCTGGCTGATACCTTGCGCGAATTGCTCTCCGAACCGATGTTCCTCGACGGGCACCGCTTGCAGGTGACGCCAAGCATCGGCGTGGCGCTGATCCCCGACCATGGCACCACCCCCGCCGACCTGCTCAAGCGTGCCGACATCGCCCTGTACCGCGCCAAGGATTCGGGGCGCAACACCACCCAGATGTTTCACACCAGCATGCAGAAAACCGCCAGCGAGCGCCTGCGCATGGAAACCGACCTGCGCCTGGCCCTGTCGCGCGGTGAATTCAGCGTGCACTACCAGCCCCAGGTGGATGCGCGCGGCAACAAGATCGTCGGCGCCGAGGCCCTGGTGCGCTGGCAGCACCCGCAACTGGGGGCGCAGTCGCCGGCGGAATTCATCAAGGTGCTGGAGGACAGCGGCTTGATCCTGGAGGTGGGCACCTGGATTCTCGACGAAGCGTGCAGCGCATTGGCGCAGTTGATTGCCGAAGGCCTGGTGGACGCGCTGAATTTCAGCCTGTGCGTGAATATCAGCCCGCGGCAGTTTCGCCAGAACGACTTTGTGGAACGGGTCGAGCGCAGCCTCACGCAACACCACCTGCCCTACAGTTTGCTGAAGCTGGAAATCACTGAAGGCATCGTGATCCAGAACCTGGACGACACAGTGATGAAGATGCGGCGCCTGAAAAAACTCGGGGTCAGCTTTGCGATGGACGATTTTGGCACCGGTTACTCATCCCTGACGTATCTCAAGCGTTTGCCGGTGGATGCGCTGAAAATCGACCAGTCGTTTGTGCGCGACGCGACTCACGATCCCAATGACGCTGAAATCATCCGTGCCATTGTGGCCATGGCCCGCAGCTTGAATCTGGAAGTGATTGCCGAAGGCGTGGAAACCGTGCAACAACTGGCGTTCCTGCAGAAGCTCGGCTGTCATTTGTATCAGGGGTACTTGCATAGCCGGCCATTGCCGATAGAGGGGTTCAGGCAGCTGCTGGAATAGCCATGTGCTGAAACGCAGCCTTGAAACAAAATGCACCCTGGGTTATCCCTGCCCAGGTGCACCACAGTCAAATCAGTGCAACGGCCTGACCATGCGTGGGGGTTCGCCCCTGTTTTCCCCATAACTCTTCGCGGCCGTTGATGACCGCCACCGAATGCCCGGTACGGTTGCACATGCCCAGCTGACCTCGGGCAAGCTCACCCACCGGCACTCTCTTCATGTGCCTTTTCAACCCAAGGCGCAGAAAGCCTTCTCCCGGACCGCTTTCATCCTCCCCGTTATTCAGACTACGAATCGCATGCTGATAACTGCGATCGGCCATGCCATCGTTGTTTTCAATCTGCGCACGCTTGGCGCTGACGGCAAACAGAAACTGCGCATCCTTGAGCATGCCTTTGTCGGGCCCGTTGAACCGGGCGCCTCGGGAGCCCTCGGCCAATTCGCGGTCATTCAACGTGAGCCGGAAGCCATCGCGCATGACGACGTGGTATCCGTCACGGGTCTTGGCCACTTCCTGGAAAATATCCGTGGGGCTTTGTCCGAATCGGTGCATCGCAGCCTTGATCGCCGATACCGTCACGCAGTTGCCATCCGGCCCCTGACGAAAGCCACTCCAGATATTGTCGGGCTTCGCGCCACCGCGCTTGTTGGACAAACCCGGAATGTCAGCTGCGGCATCCGGTTTCGGCAACACCGGTTGGGGGATTACCTGCGGAACAACAGGCGAAGGAACAGCATCAGGCACATTATTTTGTTTTTTATCTGCTATAAGCGCAAACAACTGAGTAAAGAACGAAGTGAATAAGGCCACGACTGCATTGATCGCCTGCGCGTCATTCCCGACAGCCGCCGAACGCTGCAATCCATCACCATACCTTATATCCGGCGTCGCCCTGACCGACGCTTGATGACCACCTGCTTTAACAGTCGGTTCATTACTTGCGCTGAGTGCATCGATCGATAATGACTGCCTTACATCAATGACCCGCGCAATGTTATTAATTGGAAAGCGTGACATAGAGTTCTCCCTATACAGGCATCTCTTCGAAATACATGCTCGAAAAAATGCCTGCACTTATAAAAAGACCAAAACGCGATGACGGTGTTTAAAACCTGGAACTTAGCCGATTAAAGCGGCCATGCCTGTCAGCCGTTCGGTCGTCAACAGGACCCGGACTGGTCAGGTCCGGAGTGGGCGCGTCGGGCAAGGGCGTTGGCTTGGCGTCCGGCAATACAGGGGGTTGCGGTTTGGTATCCGTTGGCACATCAGGCCTTGGGAGGTTGCGCGCAAGTACGGTTGGCTGCTGCCTGGCATACGGCAACACGGGTAGCTGGGGCCAGGTATCCGGAGAAACCCTGGGCGTCGGGACGTGATCCGGCAAGACACTTCCATCAGGGCAGTGGCAATGACCGCCGACAACCACATTCACGTTGACGTTTGTCTTGGGGTCGTTGTTTACGCTTATCTCGGGCCTGGGTACCGTTGGAGGGAGCGGCAAGGGGTGCGGCTTATTCCCACCAGGCATGTTGACCAACGGATCATTGGGTTGTGGCAGCACTCGCAGCCCGCCTGCGTCCGGTTTCACAAGCTCTTTGCGGGTATCCGGCAACACCGGCTGCTTGCCCGCGTCCGGCTTGACCACCTCTTTGCTGGTATCCGGTTTCACTGGCAGCTTGCCTGCATCCGGCTTGACCAACTCCTTGCTGGTATCCGGCAGCACCGGCTGCTTGCCCGCATCCGGCTTGACCACCTCTTTGCTGGTATCCGGTTTTGGCTGCTTGCCTGCGTCCGGCTTGACCAACTCCTTGCTGGTATCCGGCAGCACCGGCTGCTTGCCCGCATCCGGCTTGACCAACTCCTTGCTGGTATCCGGCAACACCGGCTGCTTGCCTGCGTCCGGCTTGACCCGTTCTTTGTGAGTGTCCGGTGCAATCGGTAATTTGCCCGCATCCGGCTTGATCGGCTCTTTACCGGTATCCGGTGCAATGGGTAATTTGTCGACGTCGGGTTTGACCTGTGTTTTACCCGAAAATATGTCACGCATGGCCCTGAAGATACCTTCAAGCATATCGAACAACTGCCTCAGCGCGGTCTCAGGTGTGACCGCCGTATTATCGGGACGCAGTGACGTCTGAAGAGGTGTTGTGCCAGGCGACTGTACGGTCGGCTTGAGAATAACTTTAGTATTCGAAACCGCTGGTTGTTCCAGAGCAGATGTATCGACTTTAACCAATGGCGGAGTGTTAATCGACATAGACATACGCACGTTCCTTTATTTCATACAACCCGACCGTTCAACGGCCGGAGGGAGGGATAGTTTTATTGACTGAACAACAACAGCGCTGCTTCAGTCCCTCCATTCGTGGGAACTTGAGCCATCGAGTTCCGCGAATCGCAGTTCATATAAGGAAACCAACATGCATTATCAGACTTTGCCTCATGGACAATTTGCGCGAAGCCTTGATTTATGGCTTTGTCGATACGAAAGTGCGGTCACACGCGCTAATACTCTGTAGGCATGTCACTCGTCGATAACATTCCACGTGTTTACTTGCCTCTGGTTTGTGTTAACTCGCACGCGTAAAAAAGGCGCCTGCAGTGGCGCCTTTATGCAAATCAATGGCAAAAGTTCGATTGCCTCGCTTCAGACAGCCACAGGGTTGGGCATCCCCAGCAGGCGACTGACCTGCTCCAGGCCGGTCTCGCGGCGCAAGGCGGTAAACAGCTCCACCGCTTCGGGGTAGTTGCGCGTCAGCATCGCCAGCCACTGCTTCAAGCGGCCGGGTGCCTGGCGCTCGGTCAATTGCGCCACCGATTGGGTCCAGAATTCCTGGAGCATCGGCTGCATCTGCGCCCATGTCATTTCCACCACCTCTTGCCCTGCACGCGCCGCCGCGATCTGCCGCGCCAGGTCAGGACGCGCCACCAGTCCACGGCCAAGCATGATGTCTTCGGCGCCGCTGACTTCGCGGCAACGTTTCCAATCGTCGACGCTCCAGATGTCGCCATTGGCAAACACCGGCACCTTGACCACCTCCTGCACCCGCGGAATCCACTCCCAATGGGCGGGCGGCTTGTAGCCATCGGTCTTGGTGCGCGCATGCACCACGATATGCGCAGCCCCGCCTTCGGCCAGCGCCGTGGCGCAGACCAATGCGCCATCCGGACTGTCGAAGCCCAGGCGCATTTTGGCGGTGACCGGGATATGCGCCGGGACCGCACGGCGCACATGCTCGACGATACGGTTGAGCAACTCCGGCTCCTTGAGCAGCACCGCACCGCCGCGGGACTTGTTGACGGTCTTGGCCGGGCAGCCGAAGTTGAGGTCGATCACCTGCGATCCCAACTCGCAGGCCAGGGCGGCGTTTTCCGCCAGGCAGACCGGGTCAGACCCCAGCAATTGCACGCGCAGCGGCACGCCCGCGGCGGTGTGGGCGCCCTGCAGCAGTTCCGGAGCGAGCTTGTGAAAATAGGCGGGGGTGAGCAAGCGGTCGTTGACGCGGATGAATTCGGTCACGCACCAGTCGATACCGCCCACGCGGGTCAACACGTCCCGCAGGATGTTGTCGACCAACCCCTCCATGGGCGCCAAAGCAATTTGCATGGAAAACACTCAACAAAAATCGTGGCGCAGTTTACTGGGTTTCCCACAACAACCGTTAACCCCCCGTCAGCGCAGGCCCGTACCCCTCGATAAACTCGGCAGGCATGCGCTTGGGCCTGCCGCTGGACAGTTCGATGCAAACGAAGGTGGTGTGCGCGCGCAGCAAGGTCGCACCGTCACGCGGGCGTACCAGCTGAAAACGGCGCGTCATCTTCAGGCGCTGGTCCCAATCGACGATCCACGTGGCCAGTTGCAGCTCATCGCCTTCGTAGCCGGCCGCCAGGTAGTCGATCTCATGACGCACCACGGCCATCGCGCGGTCCAGGCGCCGATACTCGGCAAGGTCCAGCCCCAGGCGCTGGGAATGGCGCCAGGCGCAACGCTCCAGCCAGGACACGTACACGGCGTTATTGGCGTGCCCCAGGCCGTCGATGTCCTCAGCGGCGACCTGCAGGTCGATGATGAACGGCGTTGCCAAATCCCAGCCCATGCCTTGCTCCAGTCGATTGATGTCGGCGGACGCAGTGTATCAGGCGCTCTGGCGCTCCTGTACATGACAGCTCGCCAACAGGGCGAGTACGCCTTCAATTACCCGTGGATCGGCCAGCACCTTCTGATGCCCGCCCTGCTCCAGACGCATCAGGCGACTGCCTGGCCAGGCCTCATGGATGCTCTGCGAGGCTTTGACCGGGACGAACGTATCGTCTTCGGCATGCACGATCAGGCCGGGAAGGTTCATCTGGTAGTGCGCGACATCCAGATGCTTGAGCGGCATGCCGAATGCCAGCTCCACCGTCTGGATAAACGCCGAACGTGCGCGCGGCGGCAACCCCATCATGCGCGTGAAACCGCGCAGCGCATCGAGGAACCGCGAGGGCGCGGCGATACTCACCAACGCCTGCGTACGCAGCCCCAACTGCACCGCCAGCATCG
>NZ_CVTX01000191.1:7832-8672 GCF_900005715.1 Pseudomonas sp. 34 E 7 | reverse complement strand
TCCTACGAGCATGACAATGGTTTCGTACGGGTCGTGCGGCGTGGTGAGGCGGTTTGGAAATACGAGCGTAATGAGCAAGGCGATGTCATCCGCAGGATTGATCCGGACAGCGACGCGACGGACTACAGCTACGACAAGCAAGGGCAACTGACCGGGGTCTGGTATCCCGACAACAGTTGTCATCGGCTGGTGTGGAATGAGCGTGGGCAGCTTGTTGAAGAACAGTTGCCCAATGGAAGCATCATGCGTTATCGCTATGACGATCTGGGCCGGCAATTGTCGCGTGAGGATGAGCTTGGCGCGCTGACTCAGTATCAATGGGACGCGGTAGGGCGCCTGCTGAAACTGACCCAATCCGACGGTACTTATCGGGAGTTCAGCTACAACCCTTACGGAAAAATCATCGCCGAACGCGATGAACTCGGCCACGTCACCCGCTACGAATACGCCGACGGCCTGCACCTGATCAGCCGCCGCATCAACGCCGACGGCACTCAGGTCAAGTATCGCTACGACAACGCCCGCCTTTTGCTAACTGAAATCGAAAACGAAGTTGGCGAAACCTATCAACTGGACTACCACCCCAACGGCCTGATCCGACAGGAAACCGGCTTCGACGGCCAACGCACCGCCTACGCCTACGACCTCAACGGCAACCTGCTGGAAAAGACCGAACACGGCGACGACGGTAGTCAGCTTGTTACCCGTTACGAGCGCGACCACGCCGGTCGTCTTGTAAGAAAAACCCTCCCCGATGGCAATACGGTCGACTACACCTACGACCGCCAAGGCAACCTCCTCAGCGTCGAAGACGGCCACTGGGCGCTGGCCTACGAGTAC
>NZ_CVTX01000191.1:0-7639 GCF_900005715.1 Pseudomonas sp. 34 E 7 | reverse complement strand
AACAAGGCCAACTGCTCAGCCACTACCACTACGACGACCAAAACCGCCTGCACGCCCACGCCGTCACCCAGCAAGGAAACCACCTTTACCAACGGCAATACGACTACGACAAAGCCGGCAACCTCACCCGCCTGCTCGATACCCGCAAAGGCGAACACCGTTACCGCTACGACCCGCTAAACCGCCTGACCCGCGCCGATCACTCGCAAGACGTACAGGAGCGTTTCGGCCACGACCCCGCCGGCAATTTACTCATGCAGGACAGGCCGGGCCCGGACATCGTGGCGGGCAATCGCCTGATGATCCAGGGCGACCACCATTACGACTACGACGCCTTCGGCAACCTGATCCGCGAACGGCGTGGCAAGGGCCAGCAACTCGTCACCGAGTACCGCTACGACTGCCAGCACCGGCTGATCGGCGTCACCCAACCCAACGGCCAAACCGCGAGCTATCGCTATGACCCGTTTGGTCGACGCATCAGCAAAACCATCGAAGAGAAAACCACAGAGTTCTTCTGGCAAGGCGACAAGCTGATCGCCGAACACCATGCGGAACGTCATCGCAGCTACCTCTATGAACCCGACAGCTTCCGTCCGCTGGCACTGCTGGAAGGCTTCGGCCCAGAAGAAACCAACCCCTACTACTACCAACTCGATCACCTCGGCACACCGCAGGAACTTACAACGCCCGACGGCGAAATCGTCTGGTCCGCCCACTACCGCGCCTACGGCGAAATCAGCCGCCTCGACGTAGGCAAAATCGACAACCCACTACGTTTTCAAGGCCAGTACTTCGACCAGGAAAGCGGCCTGCACTACAACCGGCATCGCTACTACCACCCGAATATCGGTCGTTACCTGACGCCGGATCCGGTAAAGCTGGCAGGTGGGATCAATGCGTACCGGTACGCGCCCAACCCGACAGGTTGGATAGACCCGCTAGGCTTGAATACATGCCCAGGCGAGGATGGGTGCAAGTCTGTAGTCCAAAGTGATGAGCCATCAGCGAAAGCAATAGCGCCAAAACATGAGCCTGAGCCGCCATACCCAGCTGATGAAGAAGAGTACCTATTCCGCGGTGATAGAAAGCCACCAGATGACGTTTTTAAGCATGGTTTCAAGAGCAAGGGAGATAGCGATGACCTCTACTTGCACGCTCTAGACAGCAACGACCCGCCAAGTAATTTCATAAGTACCTCACCTTCTCGGCTCACTGCGATAGACTTCGCCACGGGTTACGGAACAAGGAAAGGCTATTTATATGTTTTAAAAAGTATACCGGGACATGACGTAAATTTAGAGCTTGGCAAAATGACACCCTTTGCAAACGAAAAAGAATTCGCTATCCATCACAAAATAGAACCAGAAGACATCTTGGGCATGACACCTATAAAAAGTGATGGAAGCTATGTAGGCTATTCCATCCCAAACCCAAACAGGAAATAAGATGAACACGAAGAAAATCAAAGCAATCATCAATAATCAGACGACGGAGGTTACCGTAAGGTACAACCTAGAAAAACTTTCCATGACTTTCTCCGAAGCTGAAAACTTCAAAAAATCCTATAAGGGAAATGATATTTATAATTGCCTAGCAAAGGTTAGAGCAGACTTTCCACATATAACTTTTCTTTGTAAAGGAGCAAAAATCAACGTTATGCCGTCAAGAATGGCTTCACAGATGAGCGGCGGCCTTGTCGCATATGAAATGACACTAGGCAAACCAGCCACAAGAGACGACATAGTCAATATATTCGACTTTGAAAAAAACAACCTTACAAACGACCCCGCAGAGCAAGTTGCTTTCTTTAAGGAATGGCTAGAGTCAATAAATGCACAAGGTTATGAAAAATTTAATTAACGTCGATAGCCCAAAACGGCCTACACAGGACTACGATTATAAAAAAAGAGCACCCAGCATGTCAATAATTTGCGGACTGCTATTTATTTATGACATCGAGAATACTTATGATCTTAAAAGAGAGGAGCTCATAGCGTCAAAACATGTAAACAACGAAAAAGAACTTGTTGAACTTTTTAACAAACTGACCAAACCAGACTTTCTTGCATACACTCAACCAGAGCAACACTGGTTCATTGATTCAATTGAGCATTTCTTGACGACTAACGACAGCTTCGATTGTGTATTTAAAACAATGACAACTTATTTCAGCACCAAAGTACTTGACCAGCAAAAATTTATGAGCACGCTATTACGCTGCTTATAACACTACAATCTAGAAGCCTTCCCACGCGAACAACAACTAAGCAAACATCTACAAGCCCCTTAGCCAAAAGAAAAAACAAAGTACCCCCCATACAATTAAGCACGCCATTTAAAAGCTATTAAATGCAATTTCTCTTAATAATTAAGACAACTGTAAGAGAAGCCAGTAATCCGCTCACCTCACCGTGAGAAGATTACTATGGCAACACCATCGTCCGCATAGAAATGCGAGGCTGCGGAAGGGCATAAAGAGATGATTATGAATACGCCAAAACGAAGAAAGCCAGAGTTTCTTAAACGAAAACGGACAACCCATCATTGCCTTACGGATACAAAATGAAACTCAAGCCAAAACTCTCAATAATTCGAGGCCTACTTTTCACATACTGCATCGAAAATACTAGGAATGCAGCCAGAGAAGAGCTTATTTCCTCTATAAACGTTAACAATCACGAAGAGCTCACACAGCTGCTTGACGATCTGACTAAACCAGAATTCATCCAATACAGGCAAGATGAACGAGACTGGTATATCAACACACTTCAGCACTTCCTAAGCACGGACGAAAATTTTGATTCAGTCTTCTATCTTTTCGACACCTACTTCGAGGATGACATTGTCGACAATAGAGCATTCATGAGCACCCTACTTGAATGCTTAATGCGTTATAGAACTGAAACGACAATGGCTGCTCCTCCTATTTGAACCAGAGGGTTGCTCGCGCTGGATAAAGGGCTGCTACGCAGCCAATCGCGAACAAGCCCCCTTGCCAAAAAAGACACACCAACTCCGTCAGTTCAACGCTTGGCCAACTCCATAATCATCCGACTCAACAAATAAACCCGAGGCACCACACTCTCCACCTCGGCATATTCCTCGGGCGTGTGAATATTGCCGCCCACGATCCCAAACCCATCCAGCGTCGGCGTCCCTACCCCGGCCGACAAGCTTGCATCCGCGGCGCCGCCGCTGCCTTCGATGGTCAGGGTCTTGCCCAACTCGCCGTAGATGCCCTGGGCAATCGCGACGAGTTTGTCCGATTCCGCCGTTTGCGGCATTGGCGGCAGCCCGCGTTGCAGGGTGGTCTTGACTTCGGTTTCGGGGATCAGTTTGTCCGCTGAAACCCGCGCCAGGTCCTTCTCGATGCGGTCGAACTCTTCCGGCAACGCCGCGCGCACGTCGGCCTTGGCGGTGGCCTGGTCGGGGATGACGTTGGTGCGGTCGCCGGCCTTGAGCACGGTGAAGTTGATGGTGGTTTTCTTTTCCTCGTCCCCCAGCTTGCCCAGTTGCAGGATCTGGTGCGCAACTTCCATGGCGGCGTTGCGCCCCAATTCGGGCGCGACGCCGGCGTGGGCGGCTTTGCCTTTGACTTCGACCACGGCGGTAGCGCTGCCCTTGCGCCAGACCACCAGGCCATCGGCCGGGCGGCCGGGCTCCAGGTTGAGGGTCACGTCATGGCCCTTGGCGGTGGTGCGGATCAGTTCGGACGCGGCATCAGAGCCGGTTTCTTCGCTGGCATCGAGCAGGAAGGTGATTTGCGCATAGTCCTTGAAACCCTGGTTTTTCAGGACTTTCAGCGCGTAGATGCCGGCCACGATGCCACCTTTGTCGTCCATCACGCCGGGGCCATAGGCACGGCCGTCCTTGATATGGAACGGACGCTCGGCGGCCGAGCCTTCCTTGAACACGGTGTCCATGTGCGCCATCAGCAGGATCTTGGCCTTGCCGGTGCCCTTGAGGGTGGCGACTACATGGCTGCTGTTGGCGGCCTTGTCCGGCACCAGCTGGATACTGAAACCCAGCTGTTTCAATTCATCCGAGGCAATATCGCGCACTTGGGCCAGGCCGGGCTCGTAGCCGGAGCCGGAGTCGATATTCACCAGGCGTTCCAACAGTTTCAGGGCGTCGGCCTTGTACTGTACGGCATCCGCCTGGATTTGCTTGTGCGGTTCGGCGCTGTAGGCCGGCAGGGCGAAGGACAAGGCCAGGGTGGCGGCCAGAAGGGTACGGGGGAAGGTGAAGGGCATGAACCGGTCCTTGTTTTTGTTGAAGGGAGATCGCCACACCCTACCCCACTAAACGGACCGCAACCAAGCCCCCTGCAGTGAGTTGACCCGGTTGCGCCCGCTGCTTTTGGCTTCGTACAAGGCACGGTCGGCATCGTTGAGCCAACTGATGGAGTCGGCATGGCCGGGGTGATACAGCGCAAGGCCGATGCTCAAGCTGGCACGCAGGGTCGGGTCCTGGGCGTACGCCAAGGCGTTGAAACGATCACGCAGGGCATCCATCACCTCAGTGGCGCGGTTGAGCGGCATGTCCGGCAGGATCACGCAGAACTCATCGCCGCCGTAGCGCCCGGCTAGGTCGGTGCCGCGCAGGTTCTGGCGCAAGACCTTGCTCAACTGGCGCAAAACGATATCACCGGTGACATGGCCATAGGTGTCGTTGATGAGTTTGAAGTGGTCGATATCGATCAGCGCAATGGCCGCTCCCGCCGGACCACGGCGGCAACGCTGGAACTCGACTTCCAGATGGTCTTTCCAGGCGCCGTGGTTGAGCAGGCCCGACAGGCTGTCGGTGCGGCTCAGGGCCAGCAGTTCGCGCTTGTGCCGCGCCAGTGTCAGCGCCTGGCGATAGCAGATCCAGCCCAGAACCAGGGGGTACAGCATCAGGATCGGCAGGCAGGCGTACAACTGCACCTGGCTGGTCACGGCAATAAAGGCCGGCGTGAATATCAAAAGCGCCGTGGCGATACCCAGGGCCTGGGCCACCCACCCCGCCAGCATGAAGCGCGGCCCGCCGATGGCGACATTGTTCATGCTCATCATCGACAACGTGGTGACGCTGGGCAGCGGATTGAAGTGCATCGCACCAACCCAGAACCCGCCGCAGAAGGAGTCGAACAACAGGTTGCGGCGCTCACTGCGCAACGCATGGACGGCACGCAACGACGCTTGAAACGCCAGGTGCGGCCAGACAAACGCGTTGATCAGCATCCAGGCCCACACCCATGGGGACGGGTTCAGCGGATACATCGCAAACGCCACGCACACAAAGCCGAGCGTCATACCCAGGAGACGGGATTTGTACAAGCGCGAAGCGAGCGGAAGTCCATTTCCTCCGACGGCTGGCATGATAGGGGCATCCTGGGTGAATCCCTGAAGTCTATCAGGGCAAAGTCAAAACGCCACTACTGCGTGCAAGCTAATGCTTCAATGCGAAAAGCCGCGAGCCAGCATGACCGCCACGCCGAGCAACATCACCGCCGTGATCCGCTGCAGCAGCACTCGCCGCCTGGGATTTTCCAGCACGTGCTTGATGCGCTGGCCGAAATAGCAGTACAGGCAACCGCTGGCAAATTGCAGCAGCAAGAACGTCAGGCCGAGGATGGCGATATCCGCCGCCGAGCTGTGCTCACCCGCCCCGGCGAACTGCGGGAACACGGCGCTGAACATGATGATGGTCTTGGGATTGGAAAAGCCGGTCAGCAACCCTTTGCCGAACAGGCTGCGCGAGCCCTCCACGGCGCCGGCCTTGTCGATCGACACGCCGCTGCTGGTCCACTGCTTGTAGGCCAGGTAAAGGATGTAGGCCACGCCGACAAACTGGATGGCTTGGGTAATCGCGAGGTTGCCCTTGATCAGCTCCGAAAAGCCCACGGCAAAGATCAGGATCGAAATCAGGTACGACACACTGGCGCCGATCTGCGCCGGAATCGAACTGCGCAGGCCATCCTTCAAGCCCAGGCTCAACAGCAACAGGGTCATGGGACCGGGACTGAAGGTCATGGTGGCGCAGAACAACAGGAAGTAGAGAAACGAAGACAGCGTTAACGCACTTGTCATGGTCCGGGACCTTGAATGGAGAGAACGGCAACAACGGGGTGCACGCCACAGGCGCACACCCCTGGATGACATCAGGCGACGGCGATTTCGGTCGTCAGGGATTCGCGGTACATCAAGGCCAGGTCGGCCAGGGCCGCCTTGGCGGTCTGGTTGCGGGTTTCAAACGCCACCAGGCCTTTCCAGTTGGTTTCGACAATGGCCTGCATGACGTCGGCGTAGTCGCAGTTGCCGTCGTGAATGCCGAAGTGCTGGTCTTGCACGCCGTTGTTGTTGCTGAAGGAAATGCCCTTGATCAAGTGGTGATACTTGCGCACCACGGCCGCCGGCAGACCGTCCTCGATGTTGGCGTGGCCGGCATCGAGGAAGAAATACACGTTGTCGTGGGCTTGCAGGCGCTCGAACACAAATGCGTATTCAGCCTCATGGGTGAAGATGTAGTGGAAAGGACGATAGTTGACGTAGTTGGACAGGTTTTCCAGGTAGATGTCCGTGCCCTTGGTCGCCGCATAAGTGGCCAGTTCCTGGACTGACTTGAGGTAATGCTCCAGCGCCACTTTCTTGGCCTTGAGTACCATTTTCGGCTCGACAATGCAGCCACCGTGAATGATCAGCGGCGCGCCGAGGCGACTGGCGATATCGATCTCTTGCTTGACATAGGCCACCGCCGCCACGCGAAACGCCTCGACGTCACTGCCCAGCGGCGCCTTGAAGTTGCCATGGAACACCGGCTTGACCCCACTGGCGGCGATCTGCGCCAACAGGCTTTCGATGCGCGCATCGGTCCAGTCGTCGACCATTTCGCCGAACAGGCTGCCGTCCACATACCAATGGGTGCACTGCCCTTCGATGGCGGCTTGCAGGCCCTGTTCCGCGGCCAGGTATTTCTGGTGGGCCACACCGGTGCAGAACGGAACGGCGGGGTTGATCAGTTTGCTTTCCATGGAGCGATTCCTTTCGTTGATGGAGGGTCAGGCGGTGACAGCGTCAGCGAGTTCGATAGCCATGAAATCGGCCTTGGTCACGCCGCAATCCGGGCATGTCCAGTCTTCAGGCACCTCTTCCCAAGGGGTGCCGGCGGGAATTCCGTCCTCCGGAATGCCCAATGCTTCTACGTACATAAAACCGCAGGGTGCACACATATAAGTCTTCATGAGAGTGCAGAATCCATTGCTCGCGTATAGGAAATTTCGCCAACTCCTGGCGAGATGGCGCGCAGTCTAGGGCAATGGCATTGCGCCAGGCAGGTAAAGTGATGCCTAATCCCGCCTGACTTCACCGGTAAAAGCACCGGCAAACATAAGGACGTTTAATGTTGGTATCGGCCATCGCCTTTGTGGAAGGCACACCCAAGGTCCAGCAGATCGTGGATGCGTTCAGCCAGGCCATCGAGGCCGGTGAATGGGCGCCCGGCAGCAAGTTGCCGTCGGTGCGCGAGCTGACTGAAATCCTCGGTGTCAGCAAGTTCACCCTCAATGAGGCCCTGGACCGTCTACGCGGGCGCCACCTGCTCACCTCCAGCCAGGGCCGCGGCTATTTCGTGGCGATGGACAGCGCGCGCCCGGCGT
>NZ_CVTX01000018.1:0-2169 GCF_900005715.1 Pseudomonas sp. 34 E 7 | reverse complement strand
GGCCTGTTCGGTGGCGGCGGCCAGGTCGGCGGTGGAGTCCGGCATGTCGGCGCTCCACTGGGTGTCGCGGCCCAGGTCCAGCGTGCGTCCGTCAGCCAGCTCCAGGCTCACTGCGCCCGACAGGCCCGTATCAATCTGGTCGCCCGCAAACAGGCGATCACCCTCAACCAGAACACGGCGTGCCCCTTCCGGAGAAATAACGAACACTTGACCAACAATGCTTTTGACGATGGCAACAACATTGCTCATTAAATATTTCTCCGGCGATCCGTTTCTGATGATTCCATGTGGCCGCTCAATAGGGAGGGCCAAACTGGAGGGGGCGTAGTCTGAACACTTACTGACGTCAAATTATTGGCTAGAATTTTTAGCTATCTAGTTTATGCCAAACTATTGACCTTATGGTCGCCATCCTAAACAATCGCCCCCGTAATGTCACATTGATATTTATGCGGCGAACCGTCCTACATGTGTGAAGCAGTTCCGCTTTTTGAACTTTCCGACGTACGGTCATTACGCTAGCCATTATCCGACGCGGCGGCGCCAATCGCTGTGATTTGAGACAAGAAGTCCTGGGGAATTTTTAATGCGTCTGCACCTGTTCAAGGCAATACCGTTCGTTCTCGCCGCCAGCTTTGTACAAGCCCAGACGCTGCCTCAAGCCATGCAGCAGGCAATGGATGTGCATCCTGAAATTCAAGCGGGTGTAAACAGCCGCATCGCCGCCGATTACCAATTGCGTGCGGCGCAGGGTGGGTATCTGCCGCGTGTCGATTTGAATGCCGGCTATGGCCGTGCGGGCACCGACAACGCGTCCACCCGCGCCGCGAACGGCACGGGCGGCAACCACTGGGACACCCTCAATCGCGGTGAATCCAGCCTGCGCCTGCAGCAAATGATCTTTGATGGGTTCGCCACTTCCAGCGAAGTCGGGCGTCAACAGGCCAACGTCAACTCCCGTGCCTATTCGTTGCTCGGTACGTCCGAGCGCACCGCGTTGACCGTTGCCCAGGTCTACCTGGAAGTGCTGACCCGCCGCGAGTTCGTGCGCCTGGCCGAAGAAAACCTGCGCAACCACGAACGCATTTACGATCAGATCAAGTTGCGCACCCAGCGCGGCGTCGGTAACGGCGCCGACCAGGACCAGGCCGAAGCGCGTCTGGCCCAGGCCCGCAACAACCTGATCACCGAGCAGACCAACCTGGCGGATGCGCAAACCAACTACCTCAGTGCCGTTGGCGAGATGCCCGACCAGCTCGAGCGCCCGGCGCCGTTCATGGCCATGCTCCCGGCCGACCTGAATGAAGCGCGGCGCCAGATGCTCGACAACAGCCCGGTGCTGCGCTCGGCCGAGTCGGACATCTCCGCCGCCGAGAAGCAATACGCGGCCGCCAAATCCAGCTTCTATCCACGCTTTGACGCTGAGCTGGGCACCAACGCCGACAACAACGTCTCCGGTGACGCCAACCACAGCAACGGCTGGGAAGCCATGGTGCGCATGCGCTTCAACCTGTTTGCCGGCGGCAGCAACAAGGCCGACCTGCAATCGAAGTCATACCAGGCCAACCAGGCCCTGGACATCCGCAACAACGCCTTGCGCCAGCTCAATGAAGAACTGGGCCTGGCCTGGAACGCCTTGAACAACGCCAACGCGCAACTGCCGGTGGCCCAGCAGTACGTGGACCACAGCACCCGCGTGCGCACGTCCTACCAGCAACAGTTCAGCCTGGGCCAACGTACCCTGCTGGACTTGCTCGACAGCGAGAACGAATTGTTCACCGCTTCGCGTCGCCTGGAAGAGATCAAGAATATTCAGTTATTTACTCAGTACCGAATCAAGGCGACCATGGGCGAATTGCTCAAAAGCCAAGGCGTCGTCGCTCCAATGGCCTCCGTCGTGCAAAACGATGTGAAGCCCAAAGTTCAACTGCCTGGAATGAACTGAGTCACCCCATAGCCCCATCTGTTAGTCGAGAGTGCACCGCGTGGAATCCGAAGTCAGTCGAGTTCACCTCAGTCATGATCCACGCACGCTGCACGACGACCCGTTACTCGACGGGTTGTTGGCACTCTGCGCCCTGCATCAGAAACCGGCCAGCGCGGCCATGCTCACCACCGGCCTGCCGCTGCCTTCGCAGCGCCTGAGTGCCGAGTTGCTGTCGCGTGCCG
>NZ_CVTX01000040.1:0-23237 GCF_900005715.1 Pseudomonas sp. 34 E 7 | reverse complement strand
GCTGCGTGAACGCAAGGACGACCTGGCGCGCATCATCGTCGCCGAACACGGCAAGGTCTTTACCGATGCCCAGGGCGAAGTCGACCGTGGCATCGACATTCTCGAATTCGCCTGTGGCATTCCCAACCTGCTCAAGGGCGAACATTCCGACCAGGTCTCCCGTGGCATGGACAACTGGACCCTGCGCCAGCCCCTGGGCGTGGTCGCCGGCGTGACCCCGTTCAACTTCCCGGTGATGGTACCGATGTGGATGTACCCGATTGCCATTGCGGCGGGCAACACCTTCATCCTCAAGCCAAGCCCCACCGACCCGAGTGCTTCGTTGTTCATGGCCGAGCTTTTGCGTGAAGCGGGCTTGCCCAAGGGCGTGTTCAACGTGGTGCAGGGCGACAAGGAAGCGGTGGACGCGCTGATCGAACACCCGGACGTCAAGGCCGTGAGTTTTGTCGGTTCCACGCCGATTGCCCAGTACATCTACGAGAGCGGCGCCCGCCACGGCAAGCGCGTACAAGGCCTGGGCGGGGCGAAAAACCATATGGTGGTGATGCCCGACGCGGATATCGAGCGCACCGTCGATGCGCTGATGGGCGCCGCCTACGGCAGTGCCGGCGAGCGCTGCATGGCGATCTCGGTGGCGGTGCTGGTGGGGGACGTGGGGGATAAAGTCATCGCCGCTTTGAGCGAGCGCGCCAAGACGCTGCGCATCACCGATGGCCGCGATTTGAAAGCCGAAATGGGGCCGATTGTGTCGAAAGTGGCGCTGGAACGCATCCGTGGCTATATCGAGCAGGGCGTACAGGCCGGCGCGCACTTGCTGCTCGATGGCCGTGACTACGTGCCCACCGAACCCGGCCTGGAAAACGGCTTCTGGCTCGGCGCGACCTTGTTCGACCACGTGACCCGGGACATGAGCATCTACCGCGAAGAAATCTTCGGACCGGTGCTGGCCTGTGTGCGCGTCAACGACTTCGCGGAGGCCGTGAAGCTGGTCAACGACCACGAGTTCGGCAACGGCGTCAGTTGCTTCACCCGCGACGGCCACATCGCCCGCGAATTTGCGCGGCGTATTGAAGTGGGCATGGTCGGCATCAACGTGCCGATCCCGGTGCCGATGGCCTGGCATGGGTTTGGCGGCTGGAAGAAGAGCCTGTTTGGCGACATGCATGCGTATGGCACCGAAGGCGTGCGTTTCTACACCAAGCAGAAGTCGATCATGCAGCGCTGGTCGGAGAGCATCGAGCAGGGCGCGGAGTTTGCGATGCCGGTGTCGAAGTAGGTCTCACAGGCACTGTATGCCCGAATGTGGGAGGGGGCTTGCCCCCGATAGCGGTGTATCAGTTGATCAATCTGTGACTGACCCACCGCCATCGGGGGCAAGCCCCCTCCCACAGTTTTGACCGCGTTCAGGCAGTGGGTTTTGTGCAGGTCAGGCATTCGATGGAGCGGTCGACCGTGGTCTTGGCAATTTCCAGCAGGTGCCATACCGCCAGGATCTTCGCCCGCTCGGGGCTTTGCAGAAGTTCGCCGCAGTCCAGGGCGGTGGCGGAGGCGCTGTCGAGCAAGCTGGCGGTATAGAGCAGGGCGTCTTCGAAGCTCAGGTCTTCGTTGACCGAGTGAAAGCCTTGGGTGGGCAGGTAGTGGTCGATGGCGCGGTTGAAGGCGGCGCGGTCTTTTGCGGGATCGAGGGGTGGGTCGGGTAGGGCTTTGTTCATGGTGCAACTCCTTGTGTGGTCAGGTACCGACCCCCGTCGCGACTAAACGATGGGTGGCGGCTGTACGCAGGTTAGTCGACCGGCCACAAGGAAAATCCGGCGCACCCGAAGGTGCCCTGCGCACAGCCACCATAAAACTTGATGGACCATGCTCCTTGTGACATTCCGGGCGACTAAACCCGATCACTGAATTGGCAGTGACGGAGCGCAGACTAGCCAGCGATTCCAGCAGGCACAAGGCGGCAGGGATTGTCTAGGAAACGTCCTGCAATTTAAAGGGACATGCCTTGCTGGCCCTTTAAAAAACATGACCAAATGCCACCAATCCCAATGTTGAAAAATGCAATCAACTGTGGAGGGGGCAAGCCCAGATGCCAGTCAGTTAAGCGTACGCCGCCGTCTGTAGGAGCGAAGGGGCGCCTAGCTCTTGCTCGCGAAAAACGTCAACGATAACGCGTGTTTTCTGAATGAACGCGGTGCCTGCGAGTTTTTCGCGAGCAAGCTCGCTCCTACAAAAAGCCTTCACTGACTGGCATCAAGGCCCCCCCTCCCACAGTTTTGACCGCGTTCAGCCACTGGGTCAGCGCCGGCCCGCCCGCGTACTCACATCCACCCACACCGCCAGCACCAAAATGCTGCCCTTGACGATCATCTGCCAGTAGCTGTCCACGTCGAGCATCGACATGCCGTTATCCAGGCTGGTAATCACCAGCGCCCCGAGCAACGCGCCATACACCGTGCCCGAGCCGCCGCGCATTGAGGTGCCGCCGATAAAGCACGCGGCAATCGCGTCCAGTTCGCCCATGTTTCCCGCTGACGGTGAACCGGCGGCCAGGCGCGCGGTGTTGACCAGGCCGGCCAGCGCGCACATCACGCCCATGATGCCGAAGATCCACAGTTTCACCGCCTGCACGTTGATACCCGACAGCCGCGTCGCCTCCATATTACTGCCCACCGCGTACACGCGACGGCCGAACACGGTCTGGCTGGTGACGTAGCTGAACACGCCGAGCAGCACCAACAGCAGCAACACCGGAACCGGGATGCCGTCGTAGCTGTTGAGGGTGGTGACGAACCCGGCCAGCACTGCACCGATCAGCACCACGCGCAGTACGTCGCGCATCAGGGCGTGCGCGGCCAAGCCATGCAGTGCGCGGTTGCGCCGCTGCCTCCAGGTGAGGAACAGGGTCAATGCAAACAGCAGGACACCCAGGCCAATGCCCACCGAATGCGGTAAGTACCCCTGGCCCACGTAGACCAGCGACGGCGATACCGGCGCGATGGTGGTGCCGCCGGTGATCCCCAGCAGGATCCCGCGAAACGCCAGCATCCCGCCCAGGCCGACAATGAACGACGGGATGCGCAGGTAGGCCGTCATATAGCCGTTGGCCACGCCGATCATCAAGCCGCACAGCGCGACCAGGCTCAGGTTGGCCAGCAGCGGGATGTGATAAACCACGTCCAGGATCGCCGCCAGCCCGCCCAGCAAGCCCAGCAATGAACCCACCGACAAATCGATTTCGCCGCTGATGATCACCAGCACCATGCCGCACGCCAGTATCCCGGTGATGGACATCTGCCGCAGCAGGTTGGACAGGTTGCGCGGCGTGAGGAAGCCGCCGTCGGTCTGCCAGCTGAAAAACAGCCAGATGAACGCGACGGCGATCACCAGGGCGAGCATTTTGTAGCGGGTGAAAAGGTGTTTGACCTGATTCATCTACGCGGTCTTCCGATCATTATTGTTTTGGCTGAGCGCAGCGGCGAGTACCTGTTGCTGGGTGAGCCCCTGATTGATGAAGTCGCCACGCAATTGGCCGTCGCCGATCACCAGCACGCGGTTGGACACGCCGAGCACTTCGGCGAGTTCCGACGACACCATGATGATCGCCACACCTTCGGCCGCCAGCGCGCCCATCAGTTTGTAGATCTCGTACTTGGCGCCCACATCCACCCCGCGCGTGGGCTCATCCAGGATCAGCACCTTGGGCTTGGCCATGAGCATTTTTGCCAGCACGGCCTTTTGCTGGTTGCCGCCGGACAGGCTGGTAATCGGCAGGAACGGGCTGGCGGTTTTCAGGTGCATGCGCGCGATCTGCTGGTCGATGCTGCCCAGTTCGGCCTCGGCGTCGATGCGGGTCAGGTGGGCATAAGTGTCGAGCACCGCCAGGGTGATGTTCTGGCCCACGCCCAGGTCGGGGATGATGCCCTGGCGCTTGCGGTCCTCGGGCACCATGCACAGCCCGGCGCGGATCGACTTGAGGGGCGTGCGCGTGTCGATCATCTGGCCTTCCAGCCACACCTCACCGCTGTAGCGCCCGGGGTAGGCGCCGAACAGCGCCGACACCAGCTCCGTGCGGCCGGCGCCCACCAGCCCGGCAATGCCGAGGATTTCGCCACGCCTGAGCACGAAGGAAACATCGTCGACGCGTTTGCGCCTGGGGTTGTCGACGTCGTAGCAGGTAACGTTGCGCGCCTCGAACATCACCTCACCCACCTCATGGGGTTCGGTGGGGTAGAGGTTGCTCATCTCGCGGCCGACCATTTGCGTGATGATCTGCGCGATGTTCATGTCGGCCATGGCGGTGGTTGCGATGTGCTTGCCGTCACGAATCACGGCGATGGTGTCGCACACGGCGGCCACTTCATCGAGCTTGTGCGAGATGTACACGCAGGCCACGCCCTTGGCCTTGAGGTCACGGATGATGTCCAGCAGCACGTCGATTTCCGAGCGGGTCAGGGCCGAAGAGGGCTCGTCGAGGATCAGCAGGCGCGCCTGTTTGTTCAGGGCCTTGGCGATCTCCACCAGTTGCTGGTAGCCGCCGCCATACTGCGACACCGGCAGCGCCACATTCATGTCCGGCACCTTGAGTTCACGCATCAACGCCTCGGCGCGGTGCAGCATCGCCGGGTAATTCATGCGCCCACCGGGCAGGGTCAGTTCGTGGCCCATAAAGATGTTCTCGGCCACCGACAGGTCGGGCACCAGGGTCAGTTCCTGATGGATGATGACGATGCCGGCGGCTTCGGTTTCGCTGATGGACTGGGCTTTGAGCGGCTGCCCGTCCCAGAGGATTTCGCCCTCCCAGGTGCCGTACGGATAGACCGCCGACAGCACCTTCATCAAGGTGGATTTGCCGGCGCCGTTTTCGCCGCACAACCCGACGCACTCGCCGGGCCGCACCTTGATGTCGATGCCATTGAGGGCGTTGACACCACCGAAGCTTTTGACGATGCCGTTCATTTGCAGCAGGTAGTCGGACATGGGAAAGGCTCACACAAATAGGCTGGCCCCCACCCCCGTAGGAGCGAGCTTGCTCGCGAAAAACCCGAGAGCGCCGCGTTTATCCAGGAAGCGCGCATTATCGTTGACGTTTTTCGCGAGCAAGCTCGCTCCTACAGGGGGCGAGGTTTTATCGAGGCAGTCATCATTGCCCGGCGATCTGCTCTTTGGTGTAGAACCCGTCCTTCTCCAGCACGTCGATATTGGCCTTGGTCAGCGGCGTCGGGGTGAGCAGGATGGTGTCGACCTGCTTGCTGCCATTGTCGTATTGCGAGCTGTAGGTGGGTTTTTCATTGCGCGCCAACTGCACCGACAGTTTGGCCGCCTCGGTGGCGATCAACTTGAGCGGTTTGTAGACGGTCATGGTCTGGGTGCCGTCGATCACGCGCTTGATCGCCGCGAGGTCCGCGTCCTGGCCGGAAATCGGCACCTTGCCCGCCAGCTTCTGCGCGGCCAGGGCCTGGATCGCACCGCCGGCGGTGGCGTCGTTGGAGGCGACGATAGCGTCGATTTTGTTGTTGTTACGGGTCAGGGCGTTCTCGACGATGCTCAGGGCTTCGGTGGGGTTCCACTCTTTCACCCATTGCTGGCCGACGATCTTGATATCGCCCTTGTCGATGGCCGGTTGCAGCACCTTCATCTGGCCTTCGCGCAGCACCTTGGCGTTGTTGTCGGTCGGCGCGCCGCCGAGCAGGAAGTAATTACCCTTGGGCGCCGCTTGCAGCACGCCGCTGGCCTGCATTTCGCCGACTTTTTCGTTATCGAAAGAGATGTAGGCATCGATGTCCGCATTCAGGATCAGGCGGTCATAGGACACCACCTTGATCCCGGCCTTCTTGGCTTCGGCCACCGCGTTGGTGAGCACCGTGGCGTTGAACGGCACGATCACGATCACATCGACGCCACGGGAGATGAGGTTTTCGATCTGAGAGATTTGCTTCTGCTCGTTGGCATCGGCGGACTGCACGAATACCTTGGCATCGAGTTTTTCCGCCGCTGCGACGAAGTAGTCACGGTCTCGGGACCAGCGCTCCAGGCGCAGGTCGTCGATGGAAAAACCGATTTTCGGGTGAGCCGAATCGGCCATCACCGGCAGGGCGAGCAGGGCCAGGGCAGTGGCGAGCAGCGTACGTTTGAATGACTTCATGGTGGTGCGTCCTTTTATTGTTGTTGGAAAAGACACAGCGTGGTGCGCCTGAAACTGTAGAGCGTCCTGGGGCGCTCTGTGCATAGATTTGTCGCGCAAATGTCACAGCCCCTGTAGGAGCGAGCTTGCTCGCGAAAAACCCGAGAGCGCCGCGTTTATCCAAGAAGCGCGCATTATCGTTGACGTTCTTCGCGAGCAAGCTCGCTCCTACAGAGGGGCGTCAGGTGTAGATGAACCGGTTCACGATTCCTTCCAGCATCTCCTGCCGACCACTCACGGCCTGCGGGTCCAGTTCGTTGGCGAACGCATGTTCGGCCAGGGATTGCAGGCTGAACTCGCCCGCCAGTACGGCTTTGCCCAGCGGCTGCTGCCAGCCGGCATAGCGCTGGTCCTTGAACTGTTGCAGCCGGTCGTTCTGCACCATGGCGGCCGCGCGCTCCAGGGCCAGGGCCAACACATCCATGGCCGCCACGTGGCCGTGGAACAGGTCCACCTCGTCCAGGCTCTGGCGGCGTACCTTGGAATCGAAATTGTAGCCGCCATTCCTGAACCCGCCGGCCTTGAGGATTTCATAGGTGGCCAGGGTCATTTCCTCGACGCTGTTGGGAAACTGGTCGGTATCCCAGCCGTTCTGCGGGTCGCCACGGTTGGCGTCGATGCTGCCGAAAATTCCCAGGGACACGGCGGTGGCAATCTCATGATGAAAGCTGTGCCCGGCCAACGTCGCATGGTTGGCCTCGATATTGACCTTGATCTCGTGCTCCAGGCCGTACTCATGCAGGAAGCCGAACACCGTGGCGCTGTCGTAATCGTACTGATGCTTGGTCGGCTCCTGGGGCTTGGGCTCGATCAGCAGGTCGCCGGTAAAGCCGATCTTGTGCTTATGCTCCACCACCATGCGCATGAACCGGCCAAGCTGCTCGCGCTCGCGCTTGAGGTCGGTGTTGAGCAGGGTTTCATAGCCTTCACGGCCGCCCCACAGCACGTAGTTGGAACCCTTGAGGCGCAGCGTGGCGTTCATTGCGCTGAACACTTGGGCGGCGGCGTAGGCGAACACCTCAGGGTCAGGGTTGCTCGCGGCGCCGGCGGCAAAGCGCGGGTTGCTGAAGCAATTGGCGGTGCCCCACAGCAACTTGATGCCGGTCTGTTCCTGATGACGCTCCAGGTGATCGACCATCTGCGCAAAGTGGTTGCGGTACTCCTTGAGCGAACGGCCTTCGGGCGCCACGTCGGTGTCGTGGAAACTGTAGTAGTCGATGCCCAGCTTGGAGAAAAACTCAAAGGCCGCCTCCGCCTTGCCGATGGCCAGCTCCATTGGATCACCGCTGCGCTGCCACGGCCGCTTGAAGGTGCCCACCCCAAACATATCCGCCCCCGGCCACACAAAGGTGTGCCAGTAACAGGCGGCCATGCGCAGGTGCTCGCGCATGGGCTTGCCGAGGATCAGCTTGTTGGCGTCGTAGTGACGAAACGCGAGGGGAGAGTCGCTGGCAGGGCCTTCGAAGCGAACCTGCTCGACACCGGGGAAGTACGGCATGGGGTTTTCCTTATTGTTCTTGGCGGTGTCTGGATACTAGCAACGGCACTGGGGCTGCTGATTATGAAAATCACCAAGGGGTGGTGCGATTTTGTGCAGTCAGGTCTAGTCTGTCTCCACCGGCCCCAGGACAAAAACAATGAAAACCCTACCGCCCGTGCACCGCATCGCCTTGCTCTTCAACGGCAGCAAAATCTACGACCGTGGCATCATCGCCGGTATCGGCAATTACCTGAGCAGCACCCGTGCGTCCTGGGATTTGTTCCTGGAGGAGGATTTCCTCTGTCGTCTGCGCGGCATCGAGCGTTGGCAGGGCGATGGGATCATTGCCGATTTCGATGACCCGCTGATTGGTGAGGCGTTGGCCGGGAGTCGGATACCGGTGGTGGCGGTGGGCGGGTCGTATGAGGACGTCAGCCTGTACCCCAAGGGGATTCCCTATGTAGCGACCGATAACCATGCCCTCATGAAGCTGGCCTACGAGCATCTGATCGAGGCCGGGCTGACGCGGTTTGCCTGTTTCAGCCTGCCCGAAGCCCAGGCCAATCGCTGGGCCCAGGAGCGTGAGAAGGCGTTTCGCGGCTTGATGCAGCGCGATGGTTTGCAGGTGGAGATCTATCGCGGCCTGGGGACCAGCGCGCCGTTGTGGGACAGCGCGGTGGAGCAGCAGATTGCCTGGCTGCACAGCCTGCCCAAGCCCATCGGCATTATTGCCGTGACCGACGCCCGTGCCCGGCAACTGTTGCAGGCCTGCCTGACCGCAGGCATTGCAGTGCCGGAGGAAGTGGCGCTGATCGGTATCGACAACGACCCGCTGACCCGCACGCTGACGCGGGTGCCGCTCAGTTCGGTGATCCAGGGCACCGAAACCATGGGCCGCACCGCCGCCGCGCTGCTGCATCAGATGCTGCATGGCAAACCCTGTGCGGGTACGCAGGTGCTGGTGCCGCCGGACGCGATCAACGTGCAGGCCTCCAGCCTGCATCAACCTTTGGGCAATCCCTATGTGATGCAGGCCCTGCTGTTCATTCGTCAATACGCCTGCCAGGGCATCAAGACCGCGCAGGTGGCGGCGTATGTCGGGGTGTCGCGTTCATCGTTGGAGTCGCACTTTCGCAAGGTGCGCGGGTGCAGCGTGCACGACGAGATCCTGCGCTTCAAACTCGCCGCCGCCGCCAGGGGCCTGGAAAACCAGGCGCTGGCGATTGCCGATATTGCGCAGACCTGCGGGTTCACCTCGGCGCAATACCTGCACACGGTGTTTCGCCGCGAGTACGGGTGTACGCCGCGGCAGTACCAGCAGGGCGCGGCTTAGAACACCGCCTTGACCTGCATACCCAGGATCAGCGCATTGTCGATACGCTTCCCGGAAAATGCCCCCGGTTCGATGATGTATTGCACATCCGGACGCAAGGTCAGCCACGGCGTAGCCTGATAGCCATAACTGAGTTCGATCAACTGCTCGGCGCTGTCCAGGGCAGGGTAGGGGTTGCCTGCATTGAAGGCCGCCAGTTCCTGTACATCGCGACTGCGCGGGTTCGGCACGGCGCGGCCATAGCCCAGGGCGACGGTGTCGCGCGGGCGGCCTTCGAACGGTTTGTACAACACCACGCCCGCGCCATACCACTTGCTGAACGGCGAGGCCGCCTCGCTGGCCGCCGAGTATTGACCGAAGGCATGCAGGCTGCGGCCCTGGGACGTCGGGGAAACCCACACAGCCTGGTCGATCAACAGGTAGTGACCGCCACGCCCGCTGACCTCTTTGTCGCTGCCGATGCGTTTGACATCGGAGCTGTCGTAGTAATAACCGAGCTTGTATTCACCCGGCAGGCTGCCGGTGTGTTTGTAGATCAGCTCGATGGGCACCACCGTGCCGGTGGTGTGCTTGGGCCCCAGGTGCCAGGCGCGGCTGGAATTGCCGTTGCTGGACGGGTCGACATTGAACGCGGCCACGCGCAGTTGCCAGTTGGGCGAGAAGTCGTATTTCACTCGCGCGCCCAGGTGCGCATTCGGATAGTTGGCCCAGCCGCTGCCGCCCGACATGTTCAACGGGTGCCCGCAGAACCCGGCGTTCATGAAGTTGCACAGGATGCCGCTGTCCAGGCCGCCGAGGTCATTGCCCATGGCCATGTAGCCGAGCTTGAGGTTAAGTGCCGGGGTGAACAGCGTGCGTTCGTAGCTCAACTCGGTGAGGCGGGTGTAGAGGCCACCGTAGTTCTCCTGGATCGGCAGGCGGTTGCCCACCAGGTCTTCGGAGGCGCTGTTGCCGCGGCGGTCGTTGATGGTCAGTTGGATACGGTCGCCGTTGTTGAGACCGTAGAGTTTGTCCAGGTCGAACTGCACACCGAGCTTGAGATTCTGTGAATAGCGCGCCGAGCGATGCTGGCCGCCGTGGGCGTTGTAGGCGGTCTCGCCGCTGTAGTCGCCGCTGAAGCGCACGCCCTGGTCGTCGAGTTCGCGGCGCAGGCCGCCCCAGTCGCCGGTCAGGGTGGTGTCGTCGGCTTGAACGGGCAGGGCGGCGGCAAAGGCCAGGCCCAGCACCAGGCGCCCAAGGGACGTATGAGAAGTAGGGTTCATGGAGGATTTTCCAGGCACAAAAGCGCGGTACGGGCGCACCGCGCTAACAAGGGGTTGTTACGGCAAGGCGTAGGCGATCACGTAGTCGCCACGGTCGGTGGACTGGCGTGCACCGCCGGCGGTGACGACGATGTACTGCTTGCCGGTTTTCGGCGACACGTAGGTCATCGGGCCGCCCTGGCTGCCCACCGGCAGGCGGGCTTTCCAGATTTCATCACCGTTGCCGCTGTTGAAGGCGCGCAGGTAGAAGTCCTGAGTGCCGGCGATAAAGATCAGGCCACCCTGGGTCGACAGCGTACCGCCGAGGGTCGGCAGGCCGACTTTAATCGGCAGGTGCATGCGGATGCCCAGGGGGCCGGTGTCCTCAACGGTGCCCACCGGTACTTGCCAGGCGATTTTTTGCGTCTTCATGTCGATGGCGGTCAAGGTGCCGAACGGCGGCGCCTGGCACGGAATGCCGGCCACCGACAGGAAGCGGTTCTTGTTCACCGCGTACGGCGTGCCCTTGAGCGGCACGGCGCCCATGCCGGTGTTCAGCGCTTCGCCACCGGAGGCGGCCAGGGCCTTGTTCTGCGACGGCACCATCTGGATCCACAGGCCCAGGCGCATGTCGTTGACGAAGATAAAGCCGTGCACCGGGTCGGTGGAAATACTGCCCCAGTTCATGCCGCCCAGGGAGCCCGGGAAGCTCAGGGATTTATCGGTGCCCGGCGCGGTGTACAGGCCGTCGTAGCGCATGCCCTTGAAGTCGATGCGGCACAGCAACTGGTCATACGGCGTGGCGCCCCACATGTCCGATTCGGTCAGGGTCTGTGCGCCGATCTGCGGCATGCCCAGGGACTTGGGCTGGGTGGGGGAGTACGGCTCGTTGGGGATGTTCGCGGCTTTGACCGGCACTTCCTGCACGTCGGTCAACGGCTTGCCGGTGGCGCGGTCGAGTACATAGATCTGTCCGGCCTTGGTGCCGATCACCACGGCGGGCACCGCCTTGTCGCTGCCCGGCGGGGTGAAATCGATCAAGCTGGGTTGCATCGGCAGGTCGAAGTCCCACAGGTCATTGTGGACCGTCTGGTACACCCATTTCTCGGCGCCGGTGGAGGCGTCCAGCGCGAGTACCGAAGCGCCGTATTTATGATTGAGCTGGGTGCGCTCCACGCCATAGATGTCGGTGGACGAGCTGCCCATCGGCAGGAAGACCGTGTTCATCAGCGGGTCGTAGGACATCGGTGCCCAGCTGTTCGGGGTGCTGCGCACGTAGGTGCTGCCAGCGGCTGGTGCGTGTTTGTCTTCAGGGTTGCCGGGGTCGAACGCCCAGCGCATCTGCCCGCTGATTACATCGAAACCACGGATCACGCCGCCCGGCATATCGGTTTGCACGTTATCCGCGACGCGACCGCCCACCACCACCGTGGTGCCGGCAATCAGCGGCGCCGAGGACAGTTGGTAGTAGCTGTCCGGGACGTTACCCAGGCCGGCCTTCAGATCTACCTGACCGTGGGTGCCGAAGTCTTCGCAGAATTTACCGGTGTCGGCGTCCACGGCGATCAGACGTGCATCGATGGTGTTGGTCAGCAGACGACGCTGGCATTGCGCACCGGCGGGCACGCTGGCGGCAACGACCGGCGAGCTGCCTTGTTGGGTGGGCTGGGCAATCGGCGCAGTGGCGTCGAAGTAGGCCATGCCACGGCAACGCTGCCAGACCGCCGATTGGGCATTGATCTCGTTCTTCCACAGCTCCTTGCCGGTGTCGGCGTCGAGCGCGATGAGGTTGTTGTGCGGGGTGCAGATGAACACTTTGTTGCCGATCTGCAGGGGCGTCAGTTGGTCCTCGGCACCGTTGCCGTCGCTGATCGCCACGTCACCGGTGTGGTAGGTCCAGGCGACTTTGAGCTTGTCGATGTTGTCGCGATTGATCTGGTCCAGCGCAGCGAAGCGGCTGCCGCCCTCGGTGTTGCCGTAGTGGGCCCAGTCTTTCTGGGCATCGGCCGCAGCCACCGGGGTGATGCCTGGGCCTGCACCGGTTGGCGCTACGCTTGGGTGAGCAACGAACATATTGCCCGCCGCCACTGCCACGCCGAGCGTCAGCACGGCAGCGACGCCGTATGCACCACGCGCCGGTTTGCCGACCAGCAACGGATACACCAGCGCGACCACGATACCGATCACGGCGAACATGAACAGGCGCGAGAACAACGGCCAGTACACCAGGCCCACGTCCGCGACGGCCCAGACGGCCGTGCCGATCAGGAACGCGGCGAACAGCCAGGCACCCGCCGGGTTACGCCGGGCAATCAGCAGCCCGGCAATGGCCATGGCCACGCCACCGACCAGGAAGTACCAGGAACCTCCCAGGCTGATCAATTTGGCACCGCCGACGGCGAGCGCAAGGCCGAGCAGGGCGATGATCACGCCCAAGCCAAGGAGTAGAAATCTAGAGACGCCAGCGGCGCGCGATGCTCGTTTCATGTCGAAAGGACTCGAGTGAGAGAGGGCAAGGGCGCGATTTTAGCAAGATAAGTAACTGGTTAGTACATTATGCTCGTGCAATAGACTGTTACAGATGCTGCGATGATGGGCGCAGGGCAAAGAACGTAGGAAGGGCAAGCCAGGATGCCGGTCACCTCCCTTTGTAGGAGCGAGCTTGCTCGCGAAAAACTCACAGACACCACGTTGATTCAGGAAGCACGCGTTATCGTTGACCTTTTTCGCGAGCAAGCTCGCTCCTACAGAGGGCGCCGGCAGTCGGTCAACGAAACGCCGGCATCACCTGCTCGATAAACAGTGCCAGGGACTTCTTTTTCTCGGCATGGGGCAGGCTGTTGTCGCACCAGAAGCTGAACTCATCCACGCCCAGTTCCTGGTAGTACCGAATGCGCGGGATGATCTCTTCTGCGGTGCCGATCATCGCGGTTTTGTGCAGGCTCTCCAGTTCGAACTCTGGGCGCGCGGCGAACTTCTCTTCCGGGCTTGGCTCGAGGAAACCGTTGACCGGCACGCTCTTGTTGCCGAACCAGGCATCGAAGGTGCGGTAGAACTTCGAGATCGCCGTGGCCCCGACTTTCCAGCCCTGGGGGTCATCAGCGGCGTGCACGTGGGTGTGGCGCAGCACCATCAATTGCGGGCGGGGCACACCAGGGTTGTTGTCCAGGGCGGCCTGGAATTTGTTTTTCAGGTCCAGGACTTCTTCGTCGCCTTTCATCAGCGGCGTGACCATCACGTTGCAGCCGTTGGCCACTGCGAAGTTGTGGGAGTCGGGGTCGCGGGCGGCGATCCACATCGGTGGGGTGGGCTGCTGGATCGGCTTGGGCACGCTGGTGGAGGTGGGGAATTTCCAGATGTCGCCGTCATGGGCGTAGTCGCCTTGCCACAGGGCGCGCACCACCGGCACCATTTCGCGCAGGGCCTGGCCGCCGCTCGAGGCGGGCATGCCGCCGGCCATACGGTCGAATTCAACCTGGTAAGCGCCACGGGCCAGGCCCACTTCCATGCGTCCGTTGCTGATCACGTCGAGCAACGCGCATTCCCCCGCTACCCTCAGCGGGTGCCAGAACGGCGCGATGATGGTGCCGGCGCCCAGACGAATCGTGGTGGTCCTGGCCGCAAGGTAAGCCAGCAACGGCATCGGGCTTGGCGATATGGTGTATTCCATCGCGTGGTGTTCGCCAATCCACACGGTGCTGAAGCCACCGGCTTCGGCCATCAGGGTCAGTTCGGTCAAGTCTTCGAACAACTGACGGTGGCTGACGCTTTCATCCCAGCGTTCCATGTGTACGAACAGCGAAAATTTCATGACGCGTACCTCGGATCTATTGTTATTTTTCCGCAAAAAACGGGTTGAGCGGGGTGTCAGGCAGGCACCGGCAGGGTACCCATCTTGCCGTGGCAATACACCAGGGGGTTGTTCGGTTGCGCCGGCACGATCAGGTTCTCGACGGCGCCCACCATGATTGCGTGGTCGCCGCCTTCGTATTCGCGCCACAGTTGGCATTCAATGACCGCCGTGGCGTTGGCCAGGATCGGATTGCCCAGTGCACTCAGGGTCCACTCGATGCCCTGGGCCTTGTCCTTGCCTTTGCGCGCAAAGGCATAGGCTTCGCTTTGCTGCCCGCCGGACAGCACATGAATGGCGAAACGCTTGTTTTTGATCAGCACGGGGTAGGAGTCGGAGCTGTAGTTGGGGCAGAAGAGCACCAGGGCCGGGTCCATGGACAGCGAGCTGAACGCACTGGCGGTGAGGCCGACGATTTGCCCCTCGTCGTCCAGCGTAGTAATCACGGTGACACCGGACGGAAACGAACCCATCACTTGTTTGTAGATGGCGGCATCGATCATGGGATGGTCCTCTGCTATGAAGCGGTTTTTTAAATTTATAGGTCTGATGGTATACCGTAATACAGGAGTTGCAAGGGCTTTTTTGGACAGGCGATAAACGTGTCCGGAGCCCGCCAAAGGCCTTTATTACGGGGATTTATCCCGTGATGGCGGTTGTTCTCGGGGCGCGATTGCCGGATCAGAGGCGGGCTAAAACAGCGGATCAGCCTTGTTAAAATGTTGGAATACCATAATATGGTGTTCGTCTGATGGGGGGCCATCGAGCTTCCTTCGGATGGCGTCAAACAACTATAAGATCAGACAAGCGCGAGTTATTCCTATGCCTCAGATGTCCCGGCAAGACCCCCTGATCGAGCATCACACGGTCGATTACGTCCCCCTCGCAGAGCGCCACGGGAAGGCCCGCGACCTGTTCACGTTATGGTTCAGTACCAATATCGCGCCGCTGCCCATCGTCACCGGTGCGATGGTGGCCCAGGTGTTCCATCTCAACCTGCTGTGGGGGCTGCTGGCGATTGCCCTCGGGCATCTGCTGGGCGGCGTGGTGATTGCCCTGGCCTCGGCCCAGGGCCCGCGCATGGGCATCCCGCAGATGGTGCAGAGCCGCGGCCAGTTCGGGCGTTATGGCGCGCTGCTGATCGTGTTTTTCGCGGCGCTGATCTACATCGGCTTTTTCATTTCCAATATTGTGCTGGCCGGCAAATCCATCGTCGGCATCGTGCCCTCGGTGCCGGTGCCGGCGAGCATCCTGATCGGCGCGCTCAGCGCCACGGCCATCGGCGTGATCGGCTACCGCTTTATCCATACCTTGAACCGCATCGGCACCTGGGTGATGGGCAGCGCGTTGCTCGCCGGTTTTGTCTACATCTTTGCCCATGACCTGCCGGCCGACTTCCTCACCCGTGGCGGCTTCAACGCCGCCGGCTGGCTGGCCACGGTGTCGCTCGGGATCATCTGGCAGATCAGCTTCTCGCCCTATACCAGTGACTATTCGCGTTACCTGCCGGCGGACATCGGCATCACCCGGCCGTTTATTGCCACCTACCTGGGCGCAACCCTGGGCACCATCCTGTCGTTTGCCTTCGGCCTGGTGGCGGCGCTGGCCACACCGGAAGGCACCGAGGCGATGGTCGCGGTCAAGCAGGCCACCGGCGCGCTGGGACCGATCCTGATGGTGCTGTTCCTGCTCAATATCATCAGCCACAACGCCCTGAACCTGTACGGCGCCGTGCTTTCGATCATCACCTCGATCCAGACCTTCGCCAGCCGCTGGACCCCCAGCATCAAAGTGCGCGTGGTGCTTTCGGGCATCATCCTCGCCGGTTGCTGCGTGGTGGCGCTGGGCGCGTCGGCGGACTTCATCGCGCAATTTATCGGGCTGATCCTCGCTCTGTTGCTGGTGCTGGTGCCGTGGGCCTCGATCAACCTGATCGATTTCTACGTGATCAAGCGCGGCGTGTACGACATCGCCTCGATCTTCCAGGCCGATGGCGGGGTGTATGGGCGGTTTAACCTGCATGCGATCGTGGCGTACTTCATCGGGATCATCGTGCAACTGCCGTTTGCCAACACGTCGTTGTATGTGGGGCCCTGGGCCAACCTGGTGGAAGGCGCGGACTTGTCGTGGCTGGTGGGGTTGGCGGTGACGTGTCCGTTGTATTACTGCCTGGCGACGCGTCAACACACCCAGAGGAGCAGGGCGGAGTGCGTGGGTTATACCGACTGAGCAATAGCGGCTGCAGCGCGATCCAAGTTTGTCGATCTCTTTACGACGGTCCAAACTCTTCCAACGCATCCCGCAACGCGCCGTCGAAGTGTTCTTTTGAGGCGTGTTCCCAAGAATATGAAACGCCGGCGCCTTCGCACTTCCCGAGTTAATGATCGCATTGACCCGTGCCACCGACGTCTGCACCACCGCCTCTGTTTGAAGGCGGCGGCGCTGAGGTCGACACCAGTGAGCTTCGCCAATTACCTGAGCAATCGCACCACTAACGAGCAGCACACACGCGTGGCTGTCCTGGCGCGGCAGCAGGTAGCTGGCAAGGGGTCCAGTTCCAGGTGGCCGGAGAGGTCACCGCTCACAAGCGCCGCAGCAAGCGTTTGCTTGCCAGCATGCTGAGCCTGATCTACCGCGACTGCGACGCTGCGTGGATCAGTCGATCAAGCACGTGCGAGAGAAAGGAGTGGGGGTTTATGCGGATACCCGCGAGTTGCTGGGGATGGAACGGGCGATTTCGAAAGAAAAGAGTAGGAATGCTTTCAGTTGATGGCGCATTGATATTAAGCTGGTTCTTTTGGGTATCTTAAGGACGAGAGCAATGCAGTTTTTTGAGCGCAGTTCGGTGAAGCCTCCCGCTTTTCTAATTAGTAAGGAGGTCGTTGAGGCGAGGCGCGAGCTAATCGATTTCCTGCTGCTACGGATGGAGCAGCGGTCACAAACATCAGCTCCTATTTCGGGGGTTGTGCTGGATAACGACAACGTTATGCGATCGCTGAGCAAATTGTTCAGAGGTAAATGTGCATTTTGTGAGCGCCATCAGACTGTGTTACGGCCTTATCAGTTTCGCCCCGTCGCCGATGCATTACCTACTAAAAAGGCGAAAGATCACCATCTCTATTACACTTGGCTAGCCTTGGCTTGGGAAAACATTTATCCCATCTGCCGGGATTGCCTACCCCATCGTCCGGACTATTTTCCGGTTGATGGAGAGAGGGAAGCGTTACCCACGCCTGAGCAGTTGAATGAATACGTCATGGGCAATCTTGGCTGTTGGGGAGGGTACCCTCTTAGGGAAAAAAACCTGTTGCTTGATCCTTGTTTTGGACATTCATTTCACGAGCATTTACATATTAATCATAAAGGGGTTCTGAAAGCCCTAAGCGTCCAAGGCTCCATGACTATCCAGTTTTTCAAGCTGGACCATCCCGACCGGGAAAAGGAACGAGCTGTTTGTCTGGGTGACTATCGCAGCCGGCTGTTTTCCTTAGGACTCGCTCAACTTCGTGACAATGAAGCAGGTAAGTTGAAACTTTTCAATTTTCCCAGTTTGGAGTTCGGTGGCCTCTGGTATCTACAGTGCAGGCAAATCGCTATTTTTCTTTCAAAGGGCGATTTGACTGAGGAAAATCTTGCACCGGGGGAAATCAATGAAACGTTTCGCACGATTTCTCATATGCCCAATCTGGAGCTAGCGATAGAAAAAGTCAGGAGTCGATTAATTCGGACAGATTTCGGTTTCAAGTTGCAATTGGCTGCACTGAGGAGTGATTGGGTTGCCCCTAAAATTTCGCCTGAGATTGGTCCTGCAGAGTACTTGTCGTTGCAGTCTTTTACATTGGAAAACTTCAAGAGCATCGAGCAACTCAGCATTAAGATTCCTCAGCGTCGACCGCCGTCTTATGGCGCAGAAACCGTGTCAGCCCGGTCGCCTGCGCTATTGCTTCTGGGCGAAAACGCTGCGGGCAAGAGTTCCATCTTGGAAGCTATTGCGCTGACGTTGGTCAGTGATGAAACCCGAAATATTTTAGGTGTCAGTTGCTTGGGGCTAACGCTAAATCCATCATTTATGGGGGGGGAGCCACAACTCCAGGCTCGTATGGCCACAGTGACGCTGAATTTCCATGAAGGAAAAAGTCGCGTACTGAAAATTACCCGCAATGCCTTTGAACAACTTGAGTTGGAAGGGACGCCGCCTGTATTTGCCTACGGGGCTTTTCGGCAATACAAGGACGCTTCCGGCGGGGAGGAGGTGCCTGAAGGCTCGGTCTTCAGCTTGTTCGATTCCAGTTGTGTACTGTTCAACCCTGAAGTTTGGTTACTGAGCTTGGAAGACAACGATTTCCACGAAGTGATGCGTGTATTGCGAATCATATTTTCAGTGGATAGTCAGTACGAGCTCATTCGGCGTGATTACAATCTCAAACGGTGTCTCATTGTAACGGACAGTAAGGATGAAACCCGTGCCGGGCAGACCCCGCTTAACTTAGCGTCCTCCGGGTATCGCTCGTTGTTGGCAATGGTATGTGACATTCTGCGCGGGTTAATGGATATGAGCATCAACCCGTATTTTCAGAACTTTCCCACGGCACAGGCTGTTGTTTTGATTGATGAGGTAGAAGCCCATCTGCACCCCCGCTGGAAAATTCGTGTCATGAGCGCGCTGCGCGAAGCGCTGCCAAAGGTCACGTTCATCGCGACGTCCCATGACCCGCTGTGTTTGCGGGGCATGCACAAAGACGAGGTGGCAGTGGTGCGCCGCAGGATCAATGTAGACGATGACTTGTCTGTAAAGATCGAATGCATCAGTGACTTGCCCGACGTCGGAAAACTCACTGTGGAGCAACTGCTGACCTCGGATTTTTTCAATCTGATGAGCACCGATGAGCCTGATATGCAGTTGCAGCTCGCGGAGCTTGCTGACCTGCTGGCAAGGCAGGAAAAAGGTGACCACCTGAACCCTGCCGAAAAAGAGGCGTTGAAAAAATTCAAACGCGAAATCTTGGGTGTTCTTCCTGTCGGCAGCACTGAGGCGCAACGTCTGGTGCAAAAGTCTGTTGCCAAGTTTCTCAAGAAACGCAACAAAGCAGCAGGCGTACAGTTGAAAAGTTTGCGTAAAAAGTATCGGGAAGAAATCGTCGCTATTCTGGAGCGCTTCTGAATCATGCGATCAGTTAATCGAGATGACGTTTACCCTCCCGCCGCTATGGAAGCAAAAAACAACGGAGATTCTTCTGATGCTGATAAGGAGCTTAAAGCGCTCACTGCTTTTTTTAAGGCGAAGAAGGTGGCACAACAGGCTGCGTTGAACAAGATAGCCCAGGGTAAAGGGGCCGTTGCGGGAAAATATGCAAAGCCGCATGCCCGGAAAAAAAGCAAGGCTAGGTTCAGTGTCTATAAAGATGCCAGTGTCGAAGAACGGCTGCACGAACTCTTTCACGGTAAGTGCGCGTATTGCGAAAGTTTCTACTTCTCCACGGCCCCCGTTGATACCGAGCATTTTCGTCCCAAGGGTCGCTTGCAGGAAGAGCAGGAGCACGCCGGCTATTGGTGGCTAGCTGCTACGTGGAACAACCTTCTGCCTAGTTGCATCAATTGCAACCGACGGAGCGGCCATATTACGCCGATACTCACCGCCCAGATGGTTCAGCTGGTAAAAGGCGGCAGTCGATTCAGTCAGTCCTCCGAGCAGCAGAGTGGTAAGCATGATAGCTTTCCCATCTTGGGCAAGCGAGCGACAGAAGACGAGCGAGACTATTCGTCGGAATACCCGCTTCTGCTCGACCCCTGTCGTGACGACCCTAGCGAGCATCTGCGCTTTTACATCGACCGCGACAACGTCATCGGGCTGGTGTTGCCTAGAGGCCATGACGATGCGGGGCTGCCTCCTGGAGACGTGGAGGGGGCGAAGGAGAAGCTCAGTGCTGAAGTCAATCAGGCGCGTGCCGGCAAACTCAGCGTCAAGGGCGCAGTGTCGATTCAAACCTATGGCCTCAACCGTTTGGGCCTAGTGCAGGACAGGACGCGCGTGCTGCGCCACCTGATGTATCTGGAATGGGTGGTGAAGGAATTGTCTTCACTGATGAGCGAGCTGGAAACTGGAAGGGGAGGCACGAAGCCGAAAACCCTGAAGATCATCAATCGCTTGAAGACACTGCGTGATCGCTCGTTATTGCAGATGAAGGCGATGAGTAACCCGCAAGAGCCTTACTCGGTGATGGTCCAGGAATGGACGGCAGATTTCCTTTCCCGCCTCAAAGCGTGCCGTACACCCTGAACCTTGTGGATGAAGCAGTGGCGTCAGTGCGCCCCGGCCGCCTTGTTCAAATCACTCTCGGCCCACTGCGTATACACGCACGCATCCGCCGTGGCCCAGCGCACCCGCACCGGGTCGCCGGCCTTGAGCGGCATGCCCGCCGCCGAGAGCGCCTTGACCGTCATCGACGTACCGCCCAGGGTCTTCACCGCGCAGGTCTGGCTCTCGCCCAGAAACAGTACCTCCCCGACAATCGCCGAGACTTCATTCCAGCCTGCGGCCAACGGCTGCTCGGCGGCCTGTTCGACGCTCAGCGCCAGGGCCTTTTCCGGACGCACCATCAGCAATATGTCCTGCTCGGTGTGCAGCCCGCTGGTCAGGCGGATCGACAGCGACTGGCCTTCGAACGACGCTGCCGCGTTGCCCTGGGCCTTGAGCTTGAGGAAGTTGGAATTGCCCAGGAACGAGGCGACGAACGCGTTCGGCGGGTTCTGGTACAGGTCGAAGCCGCTGCCCAGGCCGACGATTTTGCCGTGGCTGAAAATCGCGATGCGCTGGGACAGGCGCATGGCTTCTTCCTGGTCGTGGGTCACGTAGACAATGGTGATGCCCAGGCGCCGGTGCAATTGGCGCAGCTCGTCCTGCAGGTCTTCACGCAGTTTCTTGTCGAGGGCGCCGAGGGGTTCGTCCATCAGCAGGATACGTGGCTCGTACACCAGCGCGCGGGCGATGGCGACGCGCTGTTGCTGGCCGCCGGAGAGTTGCGAAGGGCGGCGATGGGCGAACGGTTCCAGCTGCACCAGCTTGAGCATCGCGTCGACGCGTTTCTCGCGTTCGGCGCTGGCCAGTTTGCGGATGGCCAGGGGGAAGGCGATGTTGTCGCGCACCGACAAGTGCGGAAACAGCGAGTAGCGTTGAAACACCATGCCGATGTCGCGCTTGTGCGGCGGCACGTTGACCAGGGATTGCCCGCTCACCAGGATCTCGCCGCTGCTCGGCGTTTCAAAGCCGGCCAGCATCGACAGGGTGGTGCTCTTGCCCGAGCCGCTGGAGCCGAGGAAGGTGAGGAACTCGCCGTCCTGGATGTCCAGGGAGATGTTGTCCACGGCGGCAAAGTCGCCGTAGTACTTGTTCAGGTTGCGCAGGCTGACCAGAGGGTGGCCAGGGTTCTGCGCGACATCTTGGATCACTGCACTCATGTTCTGCTCCTGGGCGCTTAGGCGCGGGTTTCAGTGCGCCGACGAAGGGCGGCGGCGATCACCATGACCAGTACCGACAGGCCGATCAGCAACGTCGAGGCGACGGCGATCACAGGCGTCAGGTCCTGGCGCAGGGTGGTCCACATTTTCACGGGAAGGGTTTGCAGGGTCGGGCTGGCCATCATCACGCTGAGCACCACTTCGTCCCACGAGACGAGAAAGGCGAACAGCGCACCGGCCACCATCCCTGGGCGAATCGCTGGGAAGGTCACCTTGAACACCGCCTGCAAGCGCGAGGCGCCGCAGATCACCGCCGCGTCTTCAATCGACTGGTCGAACAGCTTCAGCGAGTTGATGATCGAGATGATGGTGAACGGCAGCGCGACAATCACATGGCTGACCACAAAGGCGAACATCGTGCCGGTGTAGCCGAGCTTGAGGAACAGCGCGTACACCGCCACGGCGATGATCACCAGCGGCACGATCATCGGCAGGGTGAACAGGCCGTAGAGCAACTCGCGGCCGGGGAAGCGCCCGCGCACCAGGGCAAAGGCCGTCGGCAGCCCCAGGGCAACGGCAAAGAACGTGGTCAGCACCGCCACCTTGAGGCTGGCCATCGCCGCGTTCATCCAGTCGGGGTTGGAGAAAAACTGGCCGTACCATTTGAGTGTCCAGCCCGGTGGCGGGAACACCAGCCATTGCGACGAACCGAACGACAGCAACACGATAAACACGATCGGCAACAGCAGGAACAGGCCAATCAAACCGGTGGTGGTGTAGAGGCCCAGGCGCATCCTGCGGCTCATGGCGTTGGGAGTCAGGAGCATGACGGCTTACCTCGCGTTGCTGGCGCCAACCGGGGATTCCGGCTGGAGCTTCAGGTAGAAGTAGAACAGCACCAGCGTGATCAAAATCAGCAACGCCGCACCGGCACTGGCCAGGCCCCAATTGAGGAACGACTGCACCTGCTGGATGATGAACTCGGGCAGCATCATGTTCTGCGCACCGCCCAGCAGGGCCGGGGTGACGTAGTAACCGAGGGACATCACAAACACCATCAACCCGCCGGAAAACAACCCCGGCCGACACAGCGGCAGGAAGACGCGCAAGAAGTTGGTCCACGGGCTGGCGCCACAGATGGAGCCGGCCTGCAGGATCATCGGGTCGATGGCCTGCATGGTCGCCTGCAGCGGCAACACGATGAACGGAATCATGATGTAGCTCATGCCGATCACCACGCCGGTGAGGTTATGCACCATCTCCAGCGGTTGATCGATGATGCCCATGGCCATCAACGCCTTGTTGATCACCCCCGAGGCTTGCAGCAATACCAGCCAGGAATAGGTGCGGGCGAGCAGGCTGGTCCACATCGACAGCAGCACGATACTCAGGATCCAACGGCCCCAGCCGCGCGGCACCAGGGTAATCGCCCAGGCCAGCGGAAAGCCCAGCAGCAGGCTGAACAGGGTCACCAGGCCGGCCACTGAAAAGGTATTGAGCAACACCCGCGCATACGCCGAGTTGGCAAACAATTGTTCGTAGTTGCCCAGGCCCGGCACCGGCTCCAGCACGCCGCGCAGCAGCAGGCCGATCAGTGGCGCCAGGAAGAACAGGCCAAGGAACAGCAGCGCCGGAATCAGGTTGCTCGATCCGCGCCAACGCTGCGCCAGGGACGGCGCCCCGGCCTTCGCGCCAACGGC
>NZ_CVTX01000025.1:0-2067 GCF_900005715.1 Pseudomonas sp. 34 E 7 | reverse complement strand
TCATCGCGGCCAAGCCGCTGCTCGCCGGGGTGCGCATTGCGGTTGCCCGTGACGAAGCCTTCGCCTTTACCTACGGCGCCAGCCTCGACCTGCTGCGGGCAATGGGCGCGCAGCTCACGTTCTTCTCGCCCCTTCATGATCATGCGTTGCCTGACGCCGACAGCCTGTACCTGCCGGGTGGCTACCCGGAATTGCATCACCTGGCGCTGGCGCAAAATACCGCGATGCTTGAGGCAATCCGCGCCCATCACGCCGCCGGCAAGCCATTGCTCGCCGAGTGTGGCGGCATGCTGTACCTGCTCGACTCGCTTACCGATGTCGACGGCAACCGCGCCGAACTGCTCGGCCTGCTGCAGGGCGACGCCGTGATGCAAAAGAAATTGGCGGCCCTGGCGCTGCAAAGCGTGGAGCTGCCCGAGGGCACGTTGCGCGGGCATACCTATCACCACTCCCTGACCAGCACTGAGTGTGAGCCGATCGCCCGCGGGCTCAGCCCCAATGGCGGGCGCGGGGCCGAGGCGGTGTATCGGCAGGGGCGGATGACGGCCTCCTATGTGCACTTTTACTTTCCGTCGAACCCGGCGGCGGTGGCCGCTTTGTTTGCGCCAGGTCCCGGTACCGCTATCGGGGGCAAGTCGAATCGTCGCACCGCCCCTCCCACAATTGACCGAGTTGAAACCCCATCCAATGTGGGAGGGGGCTTGCCCCCGATGAGGCCATGACTGACCACGCCTTCCCCGAGGCCGACCGCCAAGCCGTCTACCGCGCCATCGCCGAACGCCGCGACATGCGCCATTTCAGCGGTGGCAGCGTCGCGCCTGAATTACTGCAACGCCTGCTCCAGGCCGCCCACCAGGCGCCGAGCGTCGGCCTGATGCAGCCGTGGCGGTTTATCCGCATCAGCGACCGTCAATTGCGGGGCCGCATTCAACAACTGGTGGAAGAAGAACGCATCCGCACCGCCGAGGCCCTGGGCGAGCGTTCCGACGACTTCATGAAGCTCAAGGTCGAAGGCATCCACGACTGCGCCGAAGTGCTGGTGGCAGCACTGATGGACGATCGCGAGCGGCACATCTTTGGCCGGCGCACCTTGCCGGAAATGGACATGGCGTCCTTGTCCTGCGCAATCCAGAACCTGTGGCTGGCCGCCCGCGTCGAGGGCCTGGGCATGGGCTGGGTCTCGTTGTTCGAACCCCAGGCCCTGGCCGACCTGCTGGGGTTGCCGGCGGGCGCAAAACCCCTGGCGGTGCTGTGCCTGGGGCCGGTCGCCGCGTTCTATCCGGCACCGATGTTGCAACTCGAAGGTTGGACCGAACCTCGGCCATTGAGTGACATGCTGTATGAAAACCTGTGGGGAGTGAGTCAATGAGTGTGGCCTTGCTGTGTGTCGCCGCCGTGGCGCTGGATGCGCTGCTGGGCGAGCCCAGGCGCTGGCATCCGCTGGTGGCGTTCGGCAATTTTGCCGGGCGTATCGAGCAGCGTTTCAACACGGGGGGCCGTGGCTGGCGCAGCCATGGCGTGACCGCGTGGTTTATCGCGGTGGTGCCGCTGACCCTGCTCGCCACCGCATTATCCTGGGCGCCTTATATCGGTTGGGTGCTGGAAATCCTGGCGCTGTATTGCGCCCTGGGCATGCGCAGCCTGGGGGAGCATGTGATCCCGGTTGCCCAGGCCCTGCGCAGCGATGACCTGGAAGAGGCGCGCAAACGCGTGAGCTATCTGGTCAGCCGCCAGACCAGCGAGTTGGATCACACCGAGGTTGCCCGCGCCGCCACCGAGTCGGTGCTCGAAAACGGCAGCGACGCGGTGTTCGCCGCACTGTTCTGGTTTGTGGTCGCCGGCGTGCCGGGCGTGGTGCTCTATCGCCTGAGCAACACCCTTGACGCCATGTGGGGCTATCGCAACGAACGCTTTGAGCGCTTCGGCTGGGCGGCGGCGAAGATCGACGATGGGCTCAACTATATTCCTGCGCGTCTGGTGGCATTAACCTACGCGCTGCTGGGCAAGACGCGGCTGGCGCTCAGATGCTGGCGCACCCAGGGGCCGACCTGGGACAGCCCCAACGCC
>NZ_CVTX01000019.1:0-4206 GCF_900005715.1 Pseudomonas sp. 34 E 7 | reverse complement strand
TTGCAGGGTGCGGGCCGGCAGGGTGGTGCGTTCAAGGTGGTCTTCGTGGGTGTTCCACCACACCACTTCCACGGCGGGCAGTTCCAGCGCTCCGGCACGGGTGGGCACCAGGGCTTCGCGGTCTTCACGGCTGCCGACCAGGCCGCGGTCGCGGGTCTCGTTGCCCAATACCGGTTGATCCGGGTAGCGCCGCAGGCCGTTGACCTCGGTACTGGGCAGCGCCGGCAGTTGCGCGCTGGACAGGCCTTCGACCTTGACCGTGAGGCTGCGCGTCAGTGAGTCACCGACCTGCACATGCTCCGGCGCGGGGTTCCAGGCTTCGTTCAGGCTCAGGCTGCGCGCCGGCAACCACGGCGCGTCGGCGGGGTAGAACTCGGGCTTGGGCTTGACCGTCAGCGCCAGGGGCGCCGAGCTTGCGTGGATCAGCTTGCCCGGCTTGGTGCCCTGCAGGGTGTTCTCCTGCGGCGGGCGCGACTCCACCAGCGTGGCGCTGAACGTCTGCGCCGCAATTGCCAACGGCCCGCTGCGCTGGGGGTAGATCGCGTAGCGGGTTTCGATCACGCCATGGCGAATGCTGTTGATGACTTTTTCATAGGTGCGCGACTCGCCCAGTTGCTCCACGCGTGCATCGGGGATTTGCAGGGGCGTCAGGCTGCTGTCGTCGTACAGCGACACCGAATGATACACGCGCACGGTCAACAGGGCCTGGGCCTGCACGTAGACGCTGGTCTGGTCGAGGCTGGCTTCGACAAACACCGGCGCCAGTTCGGCGCTGGTGTTCTGGCTGGCGGTTTCGACCACCTGCAGGGTAATCGGCTGGGTCTTGAGCTCGCCCACCTGCAGAGGCGGGATCACCACCGTGCCGTTTTCCCTGGGCAACAGGGTGATGATCCAGCGTGTGGTCGCGTGGTTATCGCCGCCCAGGGTAGTGAGTTGGTTGATCTGGCGCGTGCCGCTGACTTCGAACTGCGCATCCAGGGGCGACAGGTCGGGTTTGCCGAACTGGGTCACGTCGCTGGACTCCACCGTCAGTTCCACCGTTTCCCCGGAATTGAGGCGGCTGCGGTCGACGCTGGCGACCAGGTTCGCCGCCTGGGCGTGGCCTGCCGACAAGGCGAGCAGGAGCAGAAGGGTGGTGCGGCGGCTCATCGAGTCTTGTCCTGATGCTGTTGCTGTTCGTACCAGAATTTGCGCCGCAGCAGCTCCCCGGGGTTGTCCGGGATCTGCTGCAGCCATTGCTCCAGCGCCTGGCGGTGTTCGCCGTCAAGGCTGGCATCGGTTGGGCGCAGCGGCGGCGTGGTGGTGTGCTCATCGCCCAGTTCGCTGCCGGGCACTTCGTTGCTGCCGGTGGGCGGCGCGGTAGCCGTGTCGGTAGCGCCGTTGCCGGTCTGGCCCTGGCCCTGGGTGGATTGCTCGCCACCCTCGGCCTTTTGCCCGTCGGCGCCCGGTTGCGCAGTTTGGCCGGGTTGGGTGGTTTCGTCATCCTGGTTTTTTTCCGGCTCGTCGGGCTCGGGCTGCGCGTGTTGCTGCAGCAGGCTTTCCACCAGCGCCTTGTTTTTCAAGGCCGGTTGCAGATCGGGCTGGGCTTCCAGCGCCTGTTCGTAGGCATCGACTGCAGCTTCCAGCGCACCGGATCTGGCCAGGGCGTTACCCCGATTGTAGTGGGCGTAGGCGGTGTCAGCTTCGGCAAAACGCTTGATGGCCTCGACGTAGTTACCCGCTTCATACAGGGCCACGCCTTGCCATTGCGGGTCCTGGAAGCGTTCGGCGGCCTCGGCGGGGCGTTTTTTCTTCAGCAGGTACTGGCCCTGCTGGTCGGGGCGCAGCCACAGGTCCTGGAATTCGAAGGCGTAGCTGGGCTGCGGTGCGGCCATCAAGAGCAGCGGCAGGCAAAACAGCCAGCCGCGCCGTCCCGCGCAGGCGGCCAACAGCAGCAGCGGCAGGAGCAGCCAGTAACCCTGGTCGGCCCAGGTGTCCAGGCGCAGACGCTGGCCGTCGTCGCGCAGGGTTTGGGGCGGATCGAGTACGCCCAGTTGCCGCAGGTCTTTGTCGTCCAGGCGCGCCGCTCGGTAGCGGCCGCCCATTTCGCTGGCGAACGCCTTGAGGGTCGGGCTGTCCAGGCGCGGGATCAGAATCGCACCCTGTTCGTCCTTGAGGAATTCGCCGCTTTCCTGGGTGACCGGCGTGCCTTCACGGCTGCCGATGCCGAGGATTGTCAGGCTTGGCGCCTGGTTACCTTGCAGCAGCAGACGAATGCCCTGGCGTTCCTGCTTGGACAGCGACGAGCCGATCAGCAGCAGGCGCCCCTGGCCGAGGCCGCCGTGCTTGAGCAGGGCGAGGGCCTTATCCACCGCGAGGTCGGCGCGGTGGCCGGGCTCGGGCATGATCGAGGGGCGCAGTGCTTCGAGCAGGTTACGGCTGGTGGCCAGGTCGTCGGACAGCGGCACCAGGGTGTGGGCGCTGCCGGCATACACGACGATGGCGGTTTGCGCATCCGTGCGCGCCTGCAACAGGTCGTACAGCTTGCGCCGCGCCTGCTCGAGGCGATTGGGCGGGCTGTCGGTGGCGAGCATTTCGGGGGTGAGTTCCAGCAATACCACCAGCGGGTCGGAAGGCTTTTGGCTCTGTTGTTCAACCCGCTGCCAACTGGGGCCCAGCAGCGCCAGCACGGCCAGCAGCCAGGCGATGCCCAGCACGACCCAGGGGGATTTGCTTTCGCGACCGTTGCCGCCGCTGAGCAGTACGGCGTGGAAGGCCGGCGGCAGGATGATCTGCCAGCGTCCGGCGCGCTTTTGCCGGTGCCACAGTTGCCACAGCAACCAACCGAGCAGCGGCAGCAGCAACAGCCACCAGGGGCGCAGCCAGTGCGGCCACAAGGCGATCATCGACGCCTCCGCAGGCGCAGGCGCTTGAGGCGCTGTCGCCATTCAGGGCTTTGTGGCAGGAACAGGCCCCTGCTCGACAGTTTGTCGTACAGCCGCTGTAAGGCGTTGTTCGGCCAGCGCTCCTGCACCACCAGCAACAGGCTCAGCAGCAACGCCAGGGCCAAAGGGCCGCTGTACAGCGCGTGAGCGGGGCGGGCGCGGGTGGGTTGCTGTTCGACGGGTTCCAGGGTGTCGAGGGTGGCCTTGATCTGTTCCAGCTCCTTGCCATCACGGGCGCGGAAATACTGGCCGCCGGTCGCCTCGGCGATGGCCTTGAGCGCCGGTTCGTCGAGGTCCAGGCTCGGGTTTACGCCCAGAATGCCCAGGGAGCCGGTTTGCTCGGGGTCGGCGCCGATGCCGATCGGGTAGATTTTCACGCCTTCTTCAGCGGCCAGGCGCGCGGCGGTGAGCGGGTCGATTTGCCCGGCGTTATTGGCGCCGTCGGTCACCAGGATCAGCACGCGGCTTTGCGCCGGGCGCTGACGCAAGCGTTTCAAGGCCAGGCCGATGGCGTCGCCGATCGCAGTGTTCTTGCCGGCAATGCCGATGCGCGCTTCGTCCAGCCAGGTGCGCACGGTGCGCCGGTCGAAGGTCAGCGGCGCTTGCAGGTAGGCCTGGCTGCCAAACAGGATCAGGCCTACGCGGTCGCCCTCACGCTCTTCAAGAAAGTCACCGAGCAGGTGCTTGACCAGGGCCAGGCGGCTGACGTCCTCGTCCTGCCAGTGCATGTCGGGAAAGTCCATGGAGCCGGAGACATCCACGGCCACCAGCAGGTCGCGGCCACTGGCGGCAATCGGCAGCGGCTCGCCAAGCCATTCCGGGCGTGCGGCGGCGGTCAACAGCAGCAGCCACAGCACCACGTACGGTGCCTGCTGGCGCCAGCCCGGCAGATTGATCCGGGCGCGGCGCCGGGCCAGGCTTTGGAGGTCGCTGAGGTAGCTGACCTTCAAGGCCGGTTCGCCGCTGTCGGCCATCGGCAGGATGAGGCGCATCAGCCACGGCAACGGCAACAGGACGAAGATCCACGGCCAGGCGAACTCAAACATGTTTGCGAATCCAGGTGTCGACGGCTTGGGTCAGGCCGGCGATGGCCTTGTCGTCGAGTTTGCATTCGGGCTTGTAGGCGCCTTCGACCAGCACCATCCAGCGTGTGAGGCCGGCGGCGGGGCAGCGGTTATCCAGGAACGCCAGCCATTTGCGGCCGTTGAGGGTGTGGCTTTGGCTGTAGGGGTAGTCGTTGCGGCACAGGCGCTTGAGCAAGCCATTGAGTTGTTGCAGCCAG
>NZ_CVTX01000015.1:0-11445 GCF_900005715.1 Pseudomonas sp. 34 E 7 | reverse complement strand
CGCCGCCACTCCGGCTGCTCCAGCCGCCGCGCCAACCGCCGACCAGGCCCCGGCTGCAGCACCTGCCGACGAAACCGGCGTAGTGCTGGAAGAAGACAACACCCTGGGCATGGCACACGACCTGTCCCCGTGGGGCATGTACCAGAACGCCGACCGGGTGGTGAAAGCCGTGATGATCGGCCTGGCCATCGCCTCCATCATTACCTGGACCATCTGGATCGCCAAAGGCTTCGAGCTGCTGGGCGCCAAGCGTCGCCTGCGCACTGAAATCGTCCACTTGAAAAAAGCCACCACCCTCAAGGAAGCGAGTGAAACCGCGACCAAGAAGGGCACCCTGGCCAATACCCTGGTGCACGACGCGCTGGAAGAAATGCGCCTGTCGGCCAACACCCGCGAAAAAGAAGGCATCAAGGAGCGTGTCAGCTTCCGCCTTGAGCGCCTGGTTGCCGCCTGCGGCCGTAACATGAGCAGCGGCACCGGCGTGCTGGCCACCATCGGTTCCACTGCGCCCTTCGTCGGCCTGTTCGGTACCGTGTGGGGCATCATGAACAGCTTCATCGGCATCGCCAAGACCCAGACCACCAACCTCGCCGTGGTCGCCCCCGGCATCGCCGAAGCCCTGCTGGCGACCGCCCTGGGCCTGGTTGCCGCGATTCCTGCGGTGGTGATCTACAACGTCTTCGCCCGTTCGATTGCCGGCTACAAGGCCCAGGTGTCGGATGCCTCGGCAGAAGTCCTGCTGCTGGTCAGCCGCGACCTCGATCACCTGCCTACCGAGCGCAGCTCGCAACCGCACATGGTGAAAGTGGGGTAATCGGCCATGGGCCTGCATTTGAATCAAGGCGACGACGAGCTCGTCGAGAACCACGAAATCAACGTCACACCGTTTATCGATGTGATGCTGGTGCTGCTGATCATCTTCATGGTGGCCGCACCGTTGGCCACCGTGGATATCAAGGTCGACCTTCCCGCCTCCAGCGCCAAGCCGGCGCCACGGCCGGAGAAGCCGATTTTCCTCAGCGTGAAAGCGGACCAACGTCTGTTCCTGGGTGAAGAAGAAGTCAAGGCTGAAACCCTGGGGCCGGTGCTCGACGCCAAGACCCAGGGCAAGAAAGACACGACGATCTTCTTCCAGGCCGACAAGGGCGTGGACTACGGCGACCTGATGAGCGTGATGGATGCCCTGCGGGCAGCCGGCTACCTCAAGGTAGGCCTGGTCGGACTTGAGACGGCAGCCAAGAAATGATCACGACGCGCCACAAACTGACGCGTTATGGCACCAGCCTCGCAGTCGTGCTGGGCGTGCATGCCGTCGCGATCATCATCGCGCTCCAATGGTCCGCGCCCCAGGCGATCCAGTTGCCGCCGGCCGCGATGGTCATCGACCTGGCACCCTTGCCGGCGCCACCGCCGCCTCCGGCACCGCCCAAGGTCGTTGCGCCACCGCCACCACCGGTCGAGGAGCTGCCTCTGCCGAAACTGGCCGAGGCGCCCAAGCCAACGATCCAGGTGCCCAAGCCGGTCAAGCCCAAGCCCAAGCCTCAACCGCCCAAGCCGGTGGAGAAGAAGCCCGAGCCGCCCAAGGAAAAACCTTCCGAGGAGCCACCGAGCGAAACCCCGCCGAGCAACGCGCCTGCGCAAAAATCAGCGCAGCCCGCCCCCGGCCCATCGGCACAACAGATGGCCGCCCAGGCATCCTGGCAAAGTACCCTGCTGGCACACCTGCAGAAGTACAAGAAGTACCCGCCGGGCGCGCAGCAGCGTGGCAAGGAAGGCATGAACCGCCTGCGCTTCGTGGTTGATGGCGAAGGCAATGTGCTGTCCTATGAGTTGGAAGGCCGCTCCGGCAACGCCGACCTGGACCGCGCGACGCTGGACATGATCCGCAAGGCTCAACCCTTGCCCAAACCGCCAGCCGACCTGTTGAAAAACGGCAGTGTGGAACTCGTCGCACCGTTTGTTTACAACATCGACAAGCGGCGCCGCTAGCCGGGCAATGTGGGAGGGGCCCGTTCCCTCCCACATTCGCTTGCTCGCTTCAGCAAAATTCCCGCCACTCCACGCTCAATCCCCAGCAAAGTTCTGATAACGTGCGTCTATCGATTGCAGCCGGTATGCTTGGCCCGCAACTTCATGGACGCCCGCTATGACTCTTACAGAATTACGCTACATCGTGACCCTCGCCCAGGAACAGCATTTCGGCCACGCGGCCGAGCGCTGCCACGTCAGCCAGCCGACGCTGTCGGTGGGCGTGAAAAAGCTTGAAGACGAACTCGGTGTACTGATTTTCGAGCGCAGCAAAAGCGCCGTGCGCCTCACCCCCGTGGGCGAAGGCATCGTTGCCCAGGCCCAGAAAGTGCTGGAGCAGGCGCAAAGCATTCGCGAACTGGCCCAGGCCGGCAAGAACCAGCTGACCGCACCGCTCAAGGTCGGCGCCATTTACACCGTCGGCCCCTACCTGTTCCCGCACCTGATCCCGCAACTGCACCGCGTCGCGCCGCAGATGCCGCTGTATATCGAAGAAAACTTCACCCACGTCCTGCGCGACAAACTGCGCAACGGCGAGCTGGATGCGATCATCATCGCCCTGCCGTTCAATGAGGCGGATGTACTGACGCTGCCGCTCTACGATGAGCCGTTCTATGTCCTGATGCCGGCCTCCCACCCGTGGACCAAAAAGGACAGCATCGACGCCGGTCTGCTCAACGACAAGAGCCTGCTGCTGCTCGGTGAAGGCCACTGCTTCCGCGACCAGGTCCTGGAAGCCTGCCCGACCCTGACCAAGGGCAACGACGGCGCCAAGCACACCACGGTGGAATCCAGTTCCCTGGAAACCATTCGCCATATGGTCGCTTCCGGCCTGGGCATTTCGATCCTGCCGTTGTCGGCGGTAGACAGCCATCACTACGCCCCCGGCGTGATCGAAGTACGCCCACTCACGCCACCGGTGCCCTTCCGCACCGTGGCCATCGCCTGGCGCGCCAGCTTCCCGCGCCCCAAGGCGATTGAGATCCTCGCCGACTCGATCCGCCTGTGCTCGGTGGCCAAACCGCCTGCTGCGAGCTAAGTAACGGTATGACAGAGCTGTCGCAGGTGCCGGTGACGGCACTCAAGGGTGTCGGTGAAGCCATGGCCGAGAAACTGGCCAAGGTCGGCCTGGAAAACCTTCAGGACGTGCTGTTCCACCTGCCGCTGCGCTACCAGGATCGCACCCGGGTCGTGCCCATTGGCCATTTGCGCCCTGGTCAGGACGCGGTGATCGAAGGCACTGTCAGCGGCGCCGACGTGGTCATGGGCAAACGCCGCAGCCTGGTGGTGCGCCTGCAGGACGGTACCGGCGGCCTGAGCCTGCGTTTCTATCACTTCAGCAATGCGCAGAAAGAAGGCCTCAAGCGCGGCACCCGCGTGCGCTGCTACGGCGAAGCGCGTCCGGGGGCCTCGGGCCTGGAGATCTACCACCCGGAGTACCGCGCCATAACCGGCGACGAACCGCCGCCGGTGGACACCACTCTCACGCCTATCTACCCGCTGACCGAAGGCCTCACCCAGCAACGCCTGCGTCAGTTGTGCATGCAGACCCTGACGATGCTCGGCCCGCAAAGCCTGCCCGACTGGCTGCCGCTGGAACTGGCGCGCGACTATCAACTGGCACCGCTGGCCGATGCGATTCGCTACCTGCACCACCCACCGGCCGACGCCGATGTCGACGAACTCGCCCTCGGCCATCACTGGGCGCAGCATCGCCTGGCCTTCGAAGAATTGCTGACCCATCAACTGTCCCAGCAGCGCCTGCGCGAAAGCATGCGCTCGCTGCGCGCTCCGGCGATGCCCAAGGCCACGCGCCTGCCCGCGCAATACCTGGCCAACCTGGGCTTTGCACCGACCGGCGCCCAGCAACGCGTCGGCAACGAGATTGCCTACGACCTCAGCCAGCAGGAACCCATGCTGCGCCTGATCCAGGGCGATGTGGGCGCGGGCAAGACCGTGGTCGCCGCCCTCGCCGCCTTGCAGGCCCTGGAAGCCGGTTACCAGGTCGCGCTGATGGCACCCACGGAAATTCTCGCTGAACAACACTTCATCACCTTCAAACGCTGGCTCGAGCCGCTGGGGCTGGAAGTCGCGTGGCTGGCCGGCAAGCTCAAGGGCAAGAACCGCGCGGCCTCCCTCGAGCAAATCGCCGCCGGCGCGCCCATGGTGGTGGGCACCCATGCACTGTTCCAGGACGAAGTGCAGTTCAAGAACCTGGCGCTGGTGATCATCGACGAACAGCACCGCTTCGGCGTGCAACAGCGCCTGGCCCTGCGCCAGAAAGGCGTGGGCGGGCGCATGAACCCGCACCAGTTGATCATGACCGCCACGCCGATCCCACGCACACTGGCCATGAGCGCCTACGCCGACCTCGACACCTCGATCCTCGACGAACTGCCGCCCGGCCGCACGCCGGTCAACACCGTGCTGGTCACCGACACGCGGCGCGTCGAAGTGATCGAGCGGGTGCGCGGCGCCTGCGCCGAAGGCCGCCAGGCGTACTGGGTGTGTACGCTGATCGAAGAGTCCGAAGAGCTGACCTGCCAGGCCGCCGAAACCACCTATGAAGACCTCACCAGCGCCCTGGGCGAACTCAAGGTGGGGCTGATCCACGGCCGGATGAAACCGGCCGAAAAAGCTGCGGTGATGGCCGAGTTCAAGGCCGGCAACCTGCAATTGCTGGTGGCCACCACTGTGATCGAAGTGGGTGTGGACGTGCCCAACGCCAGCCTGATGATCATCGAAAACCCCGAGCGCCTGGGCCTGGCTCAACTGCACCAATTGCGCGGCCGCGTCGGTCGGGGCAGCGCCGCCAGCCATTGCGTGTTGCTGTATCACCCGCCGCTGTCGCAGATCGGCCGCCAACGGCTGGGCATCATGCGCGAAACCAACGACGGTTTTGTCATTGCCGAAAAAGACCTCGAGTTGCGCGGTCCTGGTGAAATGCTCGGCACCCGCCAGACCGGCCTGTTGCAATTCAAGGTCGCCGACCTGATGCGCGACGCCGACCTGCTGCCCGCCGTGCGCGACGCAGCGCAAGCCCTGCTGGAGCGTTGGCCGGAGCATGTCAGCCCGTTGCTCAACCGCTGGCTGCGGCACGGGCAGCAATACGGCCAGGTCTGACGCCCCTCCCCCTGTAGGAGCGAGCTTGCTCGCGAAAACCGCCCTGACGACGCGGTCATCCAGATTGCCAGCGTTATCGTTAACGATTTTCGCGAGCAAGCTCGCTCCTACAAGGGCCACGCACCCGATCACAAACCAAAGTTAGTCAACCAACAGGTGTAACAAGCTGGTTATACTTCGGTGACTGTACGAAATTGGATCAGGCCATGTCAGAAGTCGCCCTCGCTACAGCCCCACTGACCGCCCCGCCGGTCATTCGGGCGCTGCTCGCAAAGCTCGCCATTCCCTACACGCAAGTCATCGAACAGCCTGGCCTGAACCCTGCGCGAAAGGTCCAGGCGGTACTGCTCGAAGATGCTGTGGGCGAACTCATGGTGCTGTTCCCCCAGAGCCAGTTGCTCGACCTCAACCGCCTTACCGAACTCACCGGGCGCCGCCTCACCGCCGTGGCACCGGAGCGCGTTGAGCGCATATTGGGCAAACACGAACTGAACCTGCTGCCGGGCCTGCCGCCACTCACCAGTTCGCCTTGCCTGTATGAAGGCAGCCTGCTCAACGAGTCGAGCCTGTTGGTGCATTCGGGCGAAGCCGGGTTGCTGCTGGAAATCGCCAGCGAGCACTTCAAGACCATGCTGACCAAAGCCAGCGCCGCGCAGTTCGGCGAGCCGCTGAGCAAGATTCGCCCCAACCTCGACCGCCCCAATGATGACCGCGAGGAAATCACCCAGGCGATGCAGGCCTTCACCGCCCGCCGTATTCAGCAACGCCTGGAAGCGACCATCGAGATCCCGCCGCTGGCCGATACCGCGCAGAAGATCATCAAACTGCGCGTCGACCCCAACGCCACCATCGATGACATCACCGGCGTAGTTGAAACCGACCCGGCCCTGGCCGCCCAGGTGGTGAGCTGGGCAGCGTCACCCTACTACGCTTCGCCGGGCAAGATCCGCTCGGTGGAAGACGCCATCGTGCGGGTGCTGGGCTTCGATCTGGTGATCAACCTGGCGCTGGGCCTGGCCCTGGGTAAAACCCTGAGCCTGCCCAAGGACCGCCCACACCAGTCCACGCCGTACTGGCACCAATCAATCTACACCGCCGCCGTGATCGAAGGCCTGACCCGCGCCATGCCCCGCGCCCAGCGCCCCGAAGCCGGCCTGACCTACCTCGCCGGCCTGCTGCATAACTTCGGCTACCTGCTGCTGGCCCACGTATTCCCGCCACACTTCTCACTGATCTGCCGCCACCTGGAGGTCAACCCGCATGTGTGCCACAGCTATGTCGAGCAACACCTGCTCGGTATCAGCCGCGAACAGATCGGTGCGTGGTTGATGCGCTACTGGGACATGCCGGACGAGCTGTCCACCGCCCTGCGCTTCCAGCACGACCCCACCTATGACGGGCAGTACGCTGAATACCCGAACCTGGTATGCCTGGCCGTGCGCCTGTTGCGTAGCCGGGGCATTGGGTCCGGGCCGGATGAGGCGATTCCGGATGCGCTGCTTGAGCGCCTGGGCTTGAGCCGGGAAAAGGCTGAGGAAGTGGTGGGCAAGGTGCTGGATGCCGAGGTGCTGCTCCGCGAACTGGCCTCCCAGTTCAGTCAGGGCTGAATCGGTAGCCTGTAAAACCGCTATCGGGGGCAAGCCCCCTCCCACGAACGGCCACGTTCCAAGGCTGGAACGCGATCAAATGTGGGAGGGGGCTTGCCCCCGATGAATCCAACTCGGCCTCCCTGAAAGCCTACTTCTTTTTCTTCAGCTTGGCTGGCGCAAAGCCAAATAACTGTCCGTTCGGCCAGGTACTGGGAAAACAGAAACGTCTTACAAGGCGTTGAGGTTGCCCCTAGGACACTCAATCTCTAGTCTCCGTACACCGCTGCACACACAGCGGTCGGGCGTCGCGGCCCGTATTTCTTCAGACGCCAAAGCGTCATCGTGTCCTTTCAGTTGGCGCTTTTTTGTCGTCTACTGTGCGGCGCTATGGCGGCTGTGCGCGGGATACCTTCGGGTATGCCGATGTTCTGGAGAGTCGGTCCGCGAACCTGCGTACAGCTGCCACCCCCATCGCGTCGCGGCGATCAATGGCAGCTCCTTTAATATCTCCGGAGTTTCACCATGATCAAACCCACCCCAAATCCCCCCGTGCGGCTATTTACCGTGGCCGATGGAATCAGCACTGAAGATCTGTTGGTCAACCTCAGCGAAACACTCGCCTCGGCCAATGCGCTGAGTTGCGACCTGGCCTTTGACCTTGAAGGACCGAAACGAGAGGAACTGCTGGGCGTTACGCAGTTAATCGAACTGGCACAGTTGCTGGCTGATCGAGTAGTCACTGTCTCGGGTCAAGCTGAACTGGCCTAATTGATCGAGTTCTGATCATTCCCACGCTCCGCGTGGGAATGCATCCCGTGACGCTCCGCGTCACCCCTTAAGAGCGGACGCGGAGCGTCCAAAGCGGCGTTCCCACGCAGAGCGTGGGAACGATCAGGCCTACTTCTTTTTCTTCGGCTTCAAATACTTGGTCAACCCCTGGAACCAGATCACCAGCGCCGGGTTGCCCTTGATCTGGATCGACTTGTCCTGAATCCCCGTCATGAACGCCAGTTGCTTGTTCTTCGCCTGCATCGTGGCGAAGCCGTAGGCGGCATCCTTGAACGCAATCGCGAACGCCGGCGTCGGGTGTACGCCCGAGTGGCTGGTGATGCGCTGGTCTTTGACGATGAAGTGACGGGCAACCTTGCCGTCGAGGGTCTGCAACTGGAAGGCCAGGTCTTTGTCACCCAGCTGCTGCTGAAAGGCGGGATTGGTGCGGCTGGCTTTGCCCATCATCAGGCCCAGCACCCACAGGAGAAGACGGAATTTCATGCACACGGCCTCGGTGTAATTATTGAGTGGCCGCAGCAGTGTAACGATTTGCAAAGAGAACGCCACCGATCTCGCGCTTTAGCGGGAGATCGGTTGGCGTTTAACGCTTATAGCAACATGTTGCTTAAACGTTAGGGCAAGGCACCGGCGCCCAGTCGGCCAGGTTTGGATCGCGGCAGCTGCCTTCGAGCTGAGCCTTGCCGGCGCTGGCGACCTGCTTGCTTTCAGCTTGCTTGGCCTGCACGGTCTGGATGCTCTTCTCGGTGGTCACCGCTTCTTTTGGCACCACTGGCAGCACTTTCTTTTTCGGCGGCTTGACGACTTTCTTGCCTTTGGCCGGCGGCGCGACCGGTGTGGTGTCGGCAGTGGCGACGGTGACCACGTCGTTACGCTGCACACCCACTTGCTGCAGGTCTTTCTCGTAGGCCTGGGTGTAGTTGTTCAGGTCTTCGCTGGCTTTGCCGTTGACCGCAACGATCAGGTCGTTGGATTCCTTCAAGCCTGCCACGATTTCCGCCAGGCGCTTGCGGCCTTCGGTGTCGTTGACGGCCTTGGCCTTGCGGTCTGCCACCAGCTTGGTGAATGCGCTCTGGTAGCACTGCTGCGAAGCCTTGGCATAGGCAGTGCTGCGGTCGATGTCGGAGGCGCTTTTGTTGAAGTCGGTGGAGTAGGAAGCGATGCGCTGGTTGTCATCGGCGATCTGCTTCTGACGCTCGGTGTAGTAGCCCGCCGCGCCGCCCGCCAGGGCACCGCCCGCTGCGCCGATAGCCGCGTTACGGCCGCGCTTTTCCTTGTCGCCGGTCAGGGCGCCGAGCAATGCACCGCCGGCCGCGCCGATAGCGGCACCGGTCACGACCGACTTGGTCATGTTCGAATCGGTGGCGCGCAGGTGCTGCACCGGCTCGTAGCAGTTCGGGTAGTACTCGACCTTGGTGCTCGACGCGACCTTGGACGCAGGCGACGTAGCGCAACCGGTCAGCACGGTGCTGAAACCGGCCGCGATCAGCAGCAGGTGACGCTTGGAAACCGACTTACGGGAAAAAAGCATAGGTGTGATCTCTATTAAGTTTGACTTGCCCAGCACGGCCCACCGCCGTCTGAGTCCCTTCCAAGCTCGCTGGACAGCCAACGATCAAGACCGCTGACCGCTTGCTGCGAGCAATTCCTTCAAGATCGCTGCCGGGTCGGCCCGCTGTTGCTTGCGGTAGTTGCCGACATGGCGAACGAACAGTGTTGCGCGCGTCACCAGGCTCTTGCCGAGCACCGGTTTGCGATCCAACTCTTCCTTGATCCGTTGAAACTGGGCCTGGATCACCGCATCGGTGTAGCGCGTGCCGGTGGCCAGGTTGTCGATGTAAATCGACACTGCACCATCCAGCGCGCTGCGCCCATTGGTAATGGCCATGTCAAATAACTGCGCGCTGGCCGTGTCCTTGTTATCCACAGCCTGCTGGCGACTTTTCTGCAGGTTGGCCAGGCGGATGTTGTAGTTGCTGATGGTCTCGGCCACCAACGCAGCGGACTGGATCAGGTTGCCCGCCGCCTCTTCGCGCTGCTGGGCGATCAGCGACACGTTGCGCTTGAGTTCTTCGTTGACCAGTCCCAGTTCGGCTTGCAGCTTGGGATCGACGCTGGCGGCAATGATGCTGTCCAGGCGCTTGGTCGGGTCCTGGGCGTCGTCGATGGCGTCGGTCAGCGAGGCGAGGCGACCTTCTTTCTGCCACTGGGCGAACAGTTCCTTGTAGCGCGAACGCGGCGCCGACAGCGCGCCAATCGCCACGCGAAACCCGGTGGTCTCGTTGCTTTGCTCGGTGCCGTCGGCGGCAAACAGCGGGTATTCGCGGCGCATGCCGGTGAACAACGTGCCTTCGCCCTCCAGGTAATTGCCGCCCTTGACCACGAAGCCGCCATAGGTGCCCTGGCGGCGCCCGGCGTGCACCAGCTGGAAGGATTCCTGGACCATTTCCGCAGCGTTGCCGATCACGTCGAACATACCGATCGGGTTGGGCAATTTGGTGCCGATGGGCATCAACCGCGCGGCCTGCCCGGTGCCACCGGCGACCTGGTTGAACACGGCGTAATCGCCCAGTGGCCCGTCGCTTTCGCTGCCCTCGACGCGGCGTGGAAACAGGCGCCCTTCCAAATCCTGACGACTCACTGCCTGGCCACCGCGCGCGGCGTACTCCCACTCCACTTCGGTGGGCAAGCGCACAAAGCCCAGGCCGCCATCGTCGGCCGAGGCGCCACGGCCGCTCACCGGCAGCAACTCGCGGTGGTATTTCATCAGCCAGGCGCTGTACACCGCCGAGAAACGCTCGGCCTCGAAACGCGATAATTTCACTTTGGGCAGACGCCCGGCCATGCCCTCAGGCGCATCGCAGGCCGGAGCCGGCTCGCCGCTGGCCAGGGACTGCGCCTGGGACATTACCTGGGCGTACTGGCGGGCCGTCACTTCGTACTTGCCGATGAAGTAGAGCATCGGCTTGAGCGGGGTTTTGGCGTCGGTCTTCGGCATCAGCGGCGCGATGACCTTGTTCCAGTCTTTCGGCAGATCCTTGAGGGTGAACTGGCCGTTGATGAAGTCGCGCCGGTAACCGGAGATAAACGACTGCTGGTAGCCCGCCTCGCCTTCGGCAAAGGGATAGCCGAGGCTGACCTCGCGGTCGTCCAGGGTGCCCTGGGCCAACACATAGGCGTAGCGGAACACCATCTGGCCTTCGCACGGCAGCGGCAGGCTCACGTCGTCCGGCAACGGCTTGGGGTTGTCGAGCTTGTCGCTTGCCTCATCGGCCCAGGCCAGCGAGGCCAGGCTCAGCGCCATACAGGCGCCCAGTAACTTAAACATCTCTGATTCCTTCAGAAGCCTGGATACGCGCCACTCGCCAACCCCCACACGCCGCCGCCACGGCGCTGACGCCGAGCACGGCAGCCAGGGCCAGGCCGTAGTGACGCGCCAACAGATGACTGGCGTATTCGCCCGGCACCTGCACGAATAATCGGTTCAAACCCGCCTCGGCCAGGCCATACAACCCGGCACTGAGCACGGCGGCAACACTCGCGCTGTACAGCGCCTGCAGCACCACGAACAGCAACAACGCGGCGGTGGAAAATCCCAGCAGGCGCAACACTGACAACTCCCGACGCTTGCGCGCCACCGCCGCCAACGCGCCGGCGAAGGTCGCCGCAAACGCACCGGCCAAGGCCAACCCGCAGATGATCCAGAAGACCACCGACAGGTTACGACTCAACGACTGCACCTGGGCGATGGTCTGCGCCTGGGTCGACACCAGCAGATTCTGCCCGGCGAAATACAGGCGCAGCGGTTCCACGTCGGTGAGTCCGCGCGCATACAAGCGAAACGCCGGGTACACCCGCTGCTCGCCCACCGCCACGGCATCACCCGCCCACCCCAGCGCCGGCACGGCGCGGCCAT
>NZ_CVTX01000149.1:120695-178888 GCF_900005715.1 Pseudomonas sp. 34 E 7 | reverse complement strand
AAACCCCTGGCCACCGCTGCCGTGCTGCTGCTCGGCCTGTTCAGCTTCAGCAACCTGCCGGTTCGCCTGCAGGCCGACCACCTCACCGTGGTCGGTGAGCGCCAGCGTCTGCAACTGGATGACGGCTCCAACGTACTGCTGAACACCAATTCGGCGTTTTCCAGCCGTATCCAGGATCACCAGCGCATCGCCCGCCTCTACCAGGGTGAAGCGTTTTTCGACATCGCTCCCGCCCGTGGCCTGCCGCTGGAAATCGACGCCGGCCCGGTGCGCGCCAGCGTGCGCGACACCGCCTTTGCCGTGCGCTATCTGGACGGCGAAGCCCAGGTGCAAGTGCAACGCGGTGATGTCGACCTGAGCAATACCTTCGACGACGCCCGGGTGCGCCTGAGTGCCGGCCAAAGCATTCGCGTCGGCCCCAAGGGCTTTAGTCAGCCGGCCAAGCTGGACGCCGGCAAGGACCTGGCCTGGGTCCAGGGCCGACTGGTGTTCGAAAACTGCCCGATGAGCGAAGTGCTGGCGGAGTTGCGCCGCTATTACCCGGGCTGGATCGTCAACACCAACGACAAGCTCGCCAGCGTCGCCGTCACCGGAAACTATCGCCTCGACCAACCGTTGGACGTGGTGCGTTCCCTGGCCCACATCACCTCGGCCAAGCTGTCGGAATACCCGGCGCTGGTGATTTTGAACTGAATGAGAAATATTTTTACTCGATGTTAACCGGCGATACGTCTCGTTATAGCCAATGCAACTGATTCCTATTTGGTTTCGGTTCGCAACTATAAGATTCGTATTTCCGGAGCGCTCTCGATGTCCTCTCGTTTCAACCGCCGGTCTTGTTCCCCCGTTCTGTCCTTGCTGACCGCCGCCATCCTGATGGCCGGCGTGCCGGCAATGGCCGCCACTGCCGCCGAACCTGCACCGCGCAGCCACGGCAACTACCACTTCAGCATCGAACAGCAGCCGCTCGTGGCGGCGCTGAACGCGTTTACCGGCGTGACCGGCTGGCAAGTCGGCCTGCCGGCCGAGTTGGGCCAGGGTGTGTCGTCCCCGGGCGTGCGCGGTGCGTTGTCGCCGGAGAAAGCGCTGGAGCGGCTGTTGGTGGGGACCAACCTGAGCTACCGCAAACTGGGCAACAACAACATCGTCCTGGAAAAACGCGCCGCCGGCAGCGCCCTCAACCTGCAGCAAGTGACCATCAGCGCTACCCGTACCGAGCAGGCTGTCGACAGCGTACCGAGCATGGTCAGCGTGCACGACCGCCAGGAACTGGACCGCCAGAACGTCAACAACAGCCGTGAGCTGGTGCGCTACGAACCGGGCGTGTCCGTGGGCGGCGCCGGCACCCGCTCGGGCAACGCGGGCTATAACATTCGCGGTATCGACGGCGACCGCATTCTGACCCAGGTCGATGGCGTGGAAGTGCCGGACAGCTTCTTCAACGGCCCTTACGCCAAGACCCGGCGCAACTACGTCGACCCGGAAATCGTCAAGCGCGTGGAGATCCTGCGCGGCCCGGCGTCGGCCCTGTACGGCAGCAGCGCCATCGGTGGCGCAGTGAGTTATTTCACCCTCGACGCGGATGACATCATCAAGCCCGGCCAGGACGTCGGCGCGCGCCTGAAAACCGGCTACAGCTCCGCCGACGAAAGTTGGCTGACCTCCGCCACCGTCGCCGGCCGCGTGCAGGATGTCGACGGCTTGCTGCACCTGAGCCAGCGTAACGGCCACGAAACCGAATCCTATGATGGCAACAACGCCACCGGCCTCGCCCGCACCGGCGCCAACCCGGAAGACGCGCGCACCACCAACGTGCTGGCCAAACTGGGCTGGAATTATGGCGACGACAACCGTCTGGGCCTGACCTACGAAAAATACAAGGATGATCGCGACGTCAACCTCAAGAATGCGGTAGGCGGCCCGTTCATTGGTGGCCGTGGTTTCAACCTGTACCGTGACCGTCGCGGCAACGACACCATTACCCGCGAACGCTTCGGCCTGGAAAACAGCTTTGCCCTTGAGTCGCCGGTCGCCGACCGCATCAAGACCAGCCTCAATTACCAGATCGCCAAGACCGACCAGACGACCGCCGAAATCTATCAGTCCGGCCGCCGTGTCTTGCGCACCCGCGACACGCTGTACGAAGAAAAGCAGTGGGTCTTCGATGCACAGCTGGACAAGGCCTTCAGCCTCGGCGACACCGATCACCAGGTGACCTACGGCACCACCCTCAAGCAGCAGAAAGTCACAGGCTCCCGTGAAGGCGGCGCCACCTGCCTGGCGGTCGGCAGCGGCTGCACCGCCATCGGCGCGCCGAGTCCTTCGGCCAGCGACAGCGTGAAGAAAGCCAGCGACTTCCCCGACCCGACCATCAACACCTATTCGCTGTTCGCCCAGGACCAGATCACCTGGGACAATTGGACCTTCCTGCCCGCCGTGCGCTACGACTACACCCGGCTCAAACCCAAGCTGACCGAAGAATTCCTCAGCACCGTGAACCCCACCGGAGCGGACACAGTCGACGGCAAGGACAAAACCTGGCACCGCGTCACGCCCAAGTTCGGCCTGACCTATGCCCTGACCGATCAGTACACCTGGTTCGGCCAGTACGCCGAGGGTTTCCGCACCCCGTCCGCCAAAGCGCTGTATGGCCGCTTCGAAAACCTCAACCTGGGCTACACCGTGCAGCCCAACCCCGACCTCAAGCCGGAAACCAGCAAGGGCATCGAGACCGGGCTGCGCGGCAAGTTCGACGAAGGCTCGTTCGAGATCGCCGTGTTCTACAACAAGTACCGCGACTTCATCGACGAAGACAACGCAGTGGTCGGCGGTACCGTCGAACAGTTCAAGGCCGTGAATATCAAACGCGCCACCGTCAAGGGCGCCGAAGCCAAGGGCCGCCTGAACCTGGATGCATTCGGCGCGCCGCAAGGCCTGTACACCCAAGGCGCGATCTCCTACGCCCATGGCCGCAACAACGACAACGGCGAGCCGCTCAACAGCGTCAACCCGCTCAAGGGCGTCTTCGGCCTGGGCTACGACCAGGACAACTACGGCGGCCTGGTGAGCTGGACCCTGGTCAAGAAACAGGATCGCGTCGACAGCAGCACCTTCCACGCCCCCGACGGTGACACCAGCGGCCCGTTCAAGACGCCGGGCTTCGGCATTCTTGATCTGACCGCCTACTACAAGGTCACCAACGACGTGACCGTCAACGGCGGCATCTACAACCTCACCGACAAGAAGTACTGGAACTGGGATGACGTGCGCAGCTACGACAGCGTCGGCGAAGCCGCAGTGACCGGCCCGGCCAACCTTGATCGGCTGACCCAGCCGGGACGCAACTTTGCGATCAACCTGATCTGGGACATCTGACGAAACCTGCCGCACCTCGCCGCAATGATCGTGCGGCGAGGTGAGGATTTTTTACTGTGCCGCGTCTCCCTGTTCGTCTAGTTGATAACCGCTCTCTTTAGAGCCACAAGGCGCTACCCCCCTCAAGGATTTTTTCATGACCGCATCTCCTACCGCAGAACGTCCAGCCCTGCGCTCCCAGCGCCTGAACCAGATCACCCATGAGCCGCACGCCAAGCTCGACGCACTGGTCAAGGCGCACGCCCCGTTTGAGACCCAGGCCAACTTCGCCCGCTTCGTGGTGGCGCAGTACCTGTTCCAATCGGAGCTGGTCGCGCTGTACAACGATGCCGAATTGAACCGGATCATCCCGGACCTGGCCGAGCGCTGCCGCGCCGAAGCGGCCAGGCTTGATCTGGGCGACCTCGACACCGACGTACCGGCGCCGGTTGCCGGTGCCGTGAACAACCCGGACAAGGCCCAAGCCCTGGGCTGGCTGTTCGTCTCCGAGGGCTCCAAACTGGGCGCCGCGTTCCTGATCAAACGGGCCGTGGGCCTGGGCCTGAGCGAGACCTTCGGCGCCCGCCACCTGGGCGAACCGGCGGGCGGTCGCGCCGAGGGCTGGAAACGCTTCACTCGCATCCTCGACGGCCTGCAGTTCAGCGCCGAAGAAGAAGCCGCGGTAGAAAAAGGCGCCATCGATGCGTTTGTACGCTTCACCGTATTGCTGGAACAGGCGTACGCTACGGCCCCTGAACTGGCCTGACCTACTGATTGAAGTGCAATCAACTGTGGGAGGGGGCTTGCCCCCGATGCGCTGTGTCAGCAAAGAATTGATTGACTGATACACCGCTATCGGGGGCAAGCCCCCTCCCACAGTTGGAACGCATTTCACATTGTTTTTCTGTGATAACCCTACCTATGACCGGCAAAACCCAATCCACCTCCAGGATCGCGCAGATACTCTACGGCCTGCTGGCCTACGTCAGCCTGGGGATCGGCCTGGTGGCGATTGTCATACCGGGTTTGCCCACCACCGAATTCATCCTGCTGGCCGCCTGGGCCGCGACCAAAAGCTCACCGCGCCTGAGCGCCTGGCTGGAAAACCACCGTCTGTTCGGGCCGATCCTGTTCAACTGGCGCAATGGCAAGATCATCGCGCGCCGGGCCAAAGTCAGCGCCACCGTGAGCATGCTGCTGTGCGCCGTCCTGATGCTGGTGATGCTCGACCATGGCTGGCCAATCTATCTGGCGATTGCCGGGATGAGCCTGGGCAATCTGTGGATCTGGTCGCGCCCCGAACGCTTGGCCTCCACGCCCCCGTAAACGCCACCGCTCTTCGATTTATCTCATGAATACCCCACCTGTGCCGATAGTGCAGGTAGCGTCAAATGGACTTGGCCATACGAGTGAGTAATCGGCTCTGCTTGTCCGCTTGCATTCTAATAAGTAAAAATGCGAGTAAACGCCATGTTCAACGCAGTCTCCATCCGATTGAAAATCGTGCTGTTGTCCGGTCTTTGCCTATTGGGCGTAATTGCGCTGATAGTCGGTATCAACCTCTACGAAACCAACCAGAACCACAAACTGATCAGCGCGTCGAGCTCGCGGACGCTCACTGCCAGCGTGCAGGACCTGCTGCAGACCAAGGCCGCCGAACAGGCCGCGTACGTGCAAAAAACCTTCAGCGAAAGCCTGATGGCCGTCACCGCCCTCGCCGACCAGGTCAAGGACCTGCACACCATGGGCACCCGGCACTCGATCGACGCAGCGACCTTGCGCGAAGCGCTCAACCAGAGCACCAAGACCACCTTCGAACGCAATACCAAGGTCCTGGGCGTGTGGCTATCCTTCGACCCCAACGCCCTGGACGGCAAGGACAGCGACTTCATCAACGACACCGCCCGCGGGTCCAACGACGCCGGACGCTTCTCCATTTACTGGACCCGCACCGGCGGTGCAGGCGCGAACTCGGTGATGGCGGAAGCGGACCTGGTCAAGACCTCTACCACCCTCAGCGGTACAGCCGGCGACATCTGCCAGCGGGAAAGACGAGGCACCTGCCTGCTGGACCCGTATGAAGACAACGTGGCGGGCAAACCCATGTTGATGACCAGCATTTCCCTGCCCTTACTGATAGACGGCAAGGTGCTCGGCATTGTCGGTATCGATATTGCGCTCAACGCCCTGCAAGCCTCGGCCGACGCCGCCCAGCACGAGCTGTTCGACGGCGCGGGGCACCTGGCTTGCTGGCAGCCTATAGCGGCCAGCCGGACAAGATCGGCAAGAACATCGGCGATGTGTTGAGCGTCGAGGGTAAGGAGGTCATGCAACTGTTGGCCAGTGGCCGCCGTGAGATTCTTCAACAGGATGATGTGATCCGGGCCGTCTACCCGGTCAAGCCGATTGCCGAGGCCGCAACGTGGGGTGTGGTCATCGACCTGCCCAAAAAGGTGCTGCTTGCCGACTCGATCAAGCTGCAGGACTTTCTCGATAAGGCCCAGGCCAGCGGCACCCTCAAGGCCCTGCTCGTCGGAGCCGCCGCCGCGCTGTTCGGTTTGCTGCTGATCTGGCTGACCGCCACCGGCGTGACCCGGCCCATCAATGGGGTGGCGGCCATGCTCAAGGACATCGCCAGTGGTGACGGCGACCTGACACAGCGCCTGACCTACACGAAGAAAGATGAACTGGGCGAACTGGTCAGTTGGTTCAACCGCTTCCTCGACAAGCTGCAACCGACCATCGCCCAGATCAAGCAAAGCATCACCGAAGCGCGGGTCACGGCCGATCAGTCTTAGGCGATCGCCCGTCAGACCAGTGAAGGCATGCAGGTGCAGTTCCGCGAAATCGATCAGGTGGCCACCGCGTCCAATGAAATGAGCGCCACCGCCCATGAGGTGGCCAACAGCGCATCCAGCGCCGCCAACGCGGCACGCGAGGCGGACCAGGCAGCCCGTGAAGGCACGTCGATCATTGAGCAAAGCACCCACGACATCACCACCCTCGCCGAAGAAGTCAGCAAGGCCGTGGCGGAAGTGGAAGCCCTGGCGGTGAACAGCGAGCAGATCGGCTCCGTGCTGGAAGTGATCCGCAGCATTGCCGAGCAGACCAATCTGCTGGCCTTGAACGCCGCGATTGAAGCCGCACGCGCAGGGGAAAGCGGGCGAGGCTTTGCAGTCGTGGCCGACGAGGTGCGCAACCTGGCCAAACGTACCCAGGATTCGGTGGAACAGATTCGCCTGGTGATCGAGCGCATTCAGACCGGCACCCGCGGCGTGGTGGCGACCATGCATTCCAGCCAGCATCAGGCCCAGAGCAATGCCGGGCAGATCCATCAAGCCGTGCAGGCACTGGGCAAGATCAGTGACGCCGTGACCGTGATCAGCGACATGAACCTGCAGATCGCCAGTGCCGCCGAAGAGCAGAGCGCGGTGGCCGAAGAGGTCAATCGCAACGTCTCGGCGATCCGCACCGTGACCGAAACCCTCACCGGCCAGGCCACCGAATCGGCGGCCATCAGCAGCCAGCTCAACGCCCTGGCCAGCCAGCAGATGAAGTTGATGGATCAGTTCAGGGTATAAGAAACAGGGCAGGTCCAATGTGGGAGGGGGCTTGCCCCCGATAGCGGTGTATCAGTCAATAAATGGGTGGCTGACACACCGCATCGGGGGCAAGCCCCCTCCCACATGTTGACCGCGCGCCGCTTAAAGACCGGTCCAGGCCTGGACGAACGCCGCAGCATCCTCCTTCGGTGCCGTGCGCGGCGGGTTTTGCGGCGTGCCCAGGTACAGGAAGCCGATCACTTCTTCATCTGCGCTCAGCCCCAGCCCTTTGGCCACATGGGCCGAATAGGACAACTCACCGGTGCGCCACACCGCGCCAATCCCCTGGGCATACGCCGCCAGCAGAATGCCGTGAGCGGCGCAGGCGGCTGCCAGCAATTGTTCGGACTTCGGCACTTTGAAATGCTCCTGCAGGCGCGCAATCACCACCACCACCAGCGGCGCTCGCAACGGGCCGTTCTGAGCCTTGTCGATAGCGGCTTGCGGGGCTTCGGCATCCTGCAACCGCGCGGCTTCGGCCAGCAACGTGCCCATGCGCTCACGGGCCGGGCCTTCCACGGTGAGGAAACGCCACGGGCGCAACTGGCCGTGGTCGGGCGCGCGCATGGCGGCGGCGAACAGCACATCGCGCTGCTCCTGGGTCGGTGCCGGTTCCAGCAAACGCGGCACGGAAACACGGTTGAGCAAAGCGTCGAGAGCCTGCATTGGCCACCTCCAGAAAAAAATGTACGGTCATTCTAGCGGAATGCATCGGGCCGCCACCAAACGATAATTGCTCTTATTCAAACTGCCCTGCCCTGTTAGACTTTGCCACCGGATTTTTCGCCTTCGTTCAGGAAACTCGATGTTCCGTTCGCTACTACGCCTGTGCGCAGCATTGATGGCCCTGGGCCTGACTGCCTGCGACGACGCCCCAAGGTTCACCCAGGCTGAGCCGGGTGAAGCACGGGCCGGCGGCGCGGCGACCGTGAACAAGCGCGACCAGAACGCGTTCTCCCTGCCCTCGGCCAACCTGGCGCCTACCCGCCGCCTGGACTTCAGCGTCGGCAACAGTTTCTTTCGCAGCCCTTGGGTGATCGCGCCCTCGACCACCACTGCGCGTGACGGCCTGGGCCCGCTGTTCAATACCAACGCCTGCCAGAACTGTCATATCAAGGACGGCCGGGGCCACCCACCGCTGGCCGATGCGCCCAATGCCGTGTCGATGCTGGTGCGCCTGTCCATCTCCCCGCCTGCTACAGAGCTGGCGCCTTACGCCAAACTCATCGAACAGCTTGGCGTGGTGCCCGAGCCGGTCTACGGCGGCCAACTGCAGGACATGGCCGTGCCGGGTGTGGCGCCGGAGGGCAAGGTGCGCGTCGATTACACACCGGTCAACGTCAGATTCAAGGACGGCACGGTGGTCGAGCTGCGCAAGCCCGAGCTGCAGATCACCCAGCTTGGCTACGGCCCGATGCACCCCGACACGCGCTTTTCTGCGCGCATCGCGCCGCCGATGATTGGCCTGGGTTTGCTCGAAGCCATCAGCGACGCCGACATCCTGCGCAACACCAACCCGAAAACCGCCGACCGTGAAGCCATCGTCGGCCGGGCGAATCAGGTGTGGGATGACGCCGAGCAAAAGACCGTTTTAGGGCGCTTTGGCTGGAAAGCCGGGCAACCCAACCTCAATCAACAAAATGTTCACGCATTTTCCGGTGATATGGGCCTCACCACGTCCCTGAGACCCTTCGATGACTGCACCGGCGCCCAGGTGGCCTGCAAACAGGCACCCAACGGCAACGGCCCCGAGGGCGAGCCGGAAGTCAGCGACAACATTCTGCGCCTGGTGCTGTTCTATACGCGTAACCTCGCCGTGCCGCTGCGCCGCGACGTCGATGCGCCGCAGGTGCTGGCCGGCAAGAACCTGTTCTTCCAGGCCGGCTGCCAGGGCTGTCACAAGCCGACGTTCACAACGGCGGCCAACGCCTCCGAACCCGAACTGGCCAATCAGCTGATCCGCCCCTACAGCGACTTGCTGCTGCACGACATGGGCGAAGGCCTCGCCGATAACCGTACCGAATTCAAGGCCGGTGGCCGCGACTGGCGTACCCCGCCGTTGTGGGGCATCGGCCTGACGCAAACCGTGAGTGGTCACACCCAGTTTCTGCATGACGGCCGCGCCCGCAACCTGCTTGAAGCCGTGCTCTGGCATGGCGGCGAGGCGCAAGCGGCGCAGCAGCATGTGTTGTCATTCAACGCCGAGCAGCGCGCCGCGTTGCTGGCGTTCCTGAATTCTCTATAAGCTTTGCCCCAATTACAGAAGGGAGCTCGACATGTTCCGTCCCAAGTTGTTGTTCACCAGCCTGGCCGCCCTTGCCCTCGGCGCCTGCTCGCCCCAGGACCCGCAAGCGGTAACCTCGGCAGCCATCGCCAAGCAAGTCATCCTGCCGACTTACAGCCGTTGGGTTGAAGCCGACCGCCAACTGGCGGTCAGCGCCCTGGCCTATTGCCAGGATCAAGAGAGCCTGGACACCGCCCGCGCCGACTTCCTCCACGCGCAAAAAGCCTGGGCCGAGTTGCAACCGCTGCTGATCGGCCCGCTGGCCGAAGGCAACCGCGCCTGGCAGATCCAGTTCTGGCCGGACAAGAAGAACCTGGTGGGTCGCCAGGTCGAGCAACTGGTCAGCGCCCAGCCGCAGATCGATGCGGCCGCCCTCGCCAAATCCAGCGTGGTGGTGCAAGGCCTGTCGGCCTATGAATATATCCTCTACGACGCCAAGCCCGACGTCGCCGACCCGGCCCAGAAAGCCCGCTATTGCCCGCTGCTGATGGCCATCGGCGAACGCCAGAAAGCCCTGGCCGAAGAAATCCTGGCCAGCTGGAACAGCACCGACGGCATGCTTGCGCAGATGACCAAGTTCCCCAACCAGCGCTACGCCGATTCCCACGAAGCCATCGCGGATCTGCTGCGCGTGCAAGTCACCGCCCTGGATACCCTGAAGAAAAAACTCGGCACGCCGATGGGCCGCCAGACCAAGGGCATCCCGCAACCGTTCCAGGCCGATGCATGGCGCAGCCAATCGTCCCTGCAGAGCCTGGAAGCCAGCCTCGCGGCGGCCCAGACCGTCTGGGTGGGCGTCGACAACAAAGGCCTGCGCGGGCTGTTGCCGGCCGATCAGAAAGCCCTCGCCGACAAGATCGACGCCGCCTATGCCGCGTCCCTCAAACTGTTCGCCAGCAACCAGCGCACCCTCAACGAACTGTTGAACGACGACGCCGGGCGCCAGCAGCTCAACGACCTCTACGACAGCCTCAACGTGGTCCATCGCCTGCACGAAGGCGAGCTGGCCAAGGCGCTGGGCATCCAACTGGGCTTCAACGCCAACGACGGTGACTGATGATGCTCAGGCGACAGGCTTTGGCGGTTGGCAGCGTACTGCTCAGCGCCCTCACCTTGGGCGGCTGGACGCTGTTCAAGCACAAGGACAAGCGCCCGCTGCTGCTGTCGGCGCGCGATGATGCGGACGGCAGGCACTACGCCGTCGGTTATCGCCTGGACGGCAAGCAGGTGTTCGCCACCCAGGTCGGCCAGCGCTGCCACGACATCATCAACCACCCGACGCTGCCGATTGCGTTGTTTGTCGCCCGCCGTCCGGGCACCGAGAGTTACCTGATCGACCTGCGTGACGGCGCGCTGTTGCAAACCATCACCTCGAACGCCAATCGCCACTTCTATGGCCACGCGGTGATCCACAAGAGCGGCGACTGGCTGTATGCCACCGAAAACGACACCTCCGACCCCGGCCGTGGCCTGTTGGGTGTGTACAAGTTCGAAGGCGAGCGGCTGGTGCACAGCGGCGAGATCTCCACCCACGGCATCGGCCCGCACCAGGTGTCCTGGATGCCCGATGGCGAAACCCTGGTGGTGGCCAACGGCGGCATCCGCACCGAAGCCGAAAGCCGCGTAGAGATGAACCTCAACGCCATGGAGCCGAGCCTGGTACTGATGCACCGCGACGGCGGCCTGGTCAGCAAGGAAACCCTGGGCCAGCAGATGAACAGCGTGCGCCATATGGGGATCGCCAGCGATGGCACCATCCTTACCGGGCAACAGTTCATGGGACCGTCCCAGGAGCGTTCCGAATTACTCGCGATCAAGCGCCCGGGGCAGCCGTTCATGGCGTTCCCGGTGGATGATGCGCAGTGGCAGGCCATGGGGCACTACACCGCCAGCGTCGCGGTGCACAGCGAGCTGCGCCTGGTAGCGCTGACGGCGCCACGCGGTAATCGCTTCTTTATCTGGGACATGGACAGCGGCGAGTTGCGCCTGGACGGGCCATTGCCGGACTGTGCCGGCGTGGGTGCGGTGGCGGACGGCTTTGTCGTGACCTCGGGCCAGGGGCGCTGCCGCTTCTACGATTGCCGTCAGAAACAGCCGGTGGCGACCCCGCTGACCCTGCCGGCAGGGTTGTGGGACAACCACCTGCATCTCATGACGTAACCCCCCATCTTGATCGCAACGCTCCTGCGCTGACGCCCGGGAGCCCATCCGCCGACAGCCGTTTGGCACTTCTCCTACGCAACCTGTGGAACTGTCTCTCACCCGGCGAACAGTGTTCTCACAATAACTTGCGAAACCACTCCTTATCCCCGTCCCCGTCCTGATCAAGACTGCGGCGCTCAGTGCAGCGCCGCCTGCTCTTGCGTGCTCGCGCTTCGTTCAACCTGCACAGGTTTCACAAGGACCCCCACTATGACCATGCCGGGCCGCCGGATGATTATCATGCTCAGCCTCGTTCTGTCCGTCGTCCTGATGCTCGCCGGCTACAAGGCGCATTGGATTTATCAACAGTTGCAGCTTTTGCATGGGCCAAAGCCACCGGTCAGCGTGGCGACGTCCAATGCCTTTGAAATACCCTGGCAGCGCCAGATGCCGGCGGCGGGCACGCTCAAGGCATTGCAAGGTATCGATCTGAGGGTTGAGGTGCCCGGTGTTGTGACACAGCTGCACTTTGAGTCAGGGCAAAGGGTCGAGGCCGGGCAGCCCCTGCTGCAGCTTGAGTACCAGACCGAGCAGGCCGAATTGGACGTGGCAAAGGCCGACCAGCGCCTGGCCCTTCAGAACTTTGAGCGCGGCCGCAAACTGGTGGAAATCAGCGCCATCTCCAAAGGCGAGTTCGACCGGCTCGGCGCTGAACTCAATCGCAACACCGCCGTCGTGGCACAGCGTACTGCGGCGCTGGAAAAAAAGCGCATCGTCGCGCCCTTCACCGGCACCATTGGCATTGGCCAGGTCAATGCGGGCGATTACCTGCAAAGTACCCAGGTTATCGCCAGTCTGCAGGACACACGCCAGCTTTACGTTGACTTTTATGTGCCCGAGCAAGCCGTTCAACTGATCAGGAAGGGGCAGTCGGTTCAGGTTGAAATCTCGGCACGCCCCGGCATCTTCAGCCTCGCCAAGGTGAGTGCCATCAACCCGCTCGTCGATGACAGCACGCGAAACGTGTTGGTGCGCGCGACGCTGCCCAACCCGCGCGATGAGCTGTTACCGGGAATGTTCGCCCATCTGCGGGTGCTGCTGGACGAACCGACTGCACACACTGTGATCCAGGAAAGTGCGATCGCCTTCAGTCCTTATGGCCAGTACATTTTCGTAATAACACCCAGTAACCACGGCGAGCCGCACGCCTCCGATGCCGGCGATACGCCGCAACTGATCGCCGAGCAGCGCCTGGTCGAAACAGGCGAACGGCGCAATGGCCTGGTGGTGGTTTCCAAGGGGCTGCACAAGGGCGAACAGGTGGTCACTGCCGGCCAGCTCAAACTCAAACACGGCACTCCTGTGCGTATCAGTATCGACCGAAGCCAGCCGGAGGGGACGCTGCCGATGCCTCATCAGGAGGGTGCGCAATGACCTTCACCGACCTGTTCATTCGTCGCCCGGTGCTGGCCGTGGTCGTCAGCCTGCTGATCGTGCTGCTTGGATGCCAGGCCTACGAAAAACTGCAACTGCGCCAGTTTCCACAGATGGAAAACGCACTGGTTACGGTCACCACGGTCGCACCGGGACTGAGTGCGCAAACCATCCAGAGTTACGTCACCCAGCCCCTGCAACAAAGCCTGGCCAGCGCACAAGGCATCGACTATATGACCTCGTCCAGCCGTCAGAATATTTCGTTCATCTCCATCTACAGTCGGGTCGGCGCCGACAGCGACCGCCTGTTCACCGAACTGCTGGCCAAGTCCAATGAAGTCAGGAACCAGTTGCCCAGCGGCATCGAAGATCCGGTATTGAGCAAAGTTGCAGTGGACAGTACCGCGCTGATGTACCTGAGCTTTTCCAGCAAAACCATGAACAACGCGCAGATCACCGACTATCTGCAGCGGGTGGTCCAGCCTCGGTTGGTGACACTGCCGGGCATGGCGCAAGCGCAGATTATCGGCAGCCAGAGCTTCGCCATGCGCCTGTGGCTCGACCCGATAAAACTCGCCGGGTTTGGTCTGGGTGCCAGTGACATAACCCAGGCAATCAAACGCTACAACGTACAACCTGTCGCGGGGGACCTTACCGGCGAATATGTCGTCACCAGCGCGACCACCCACACCGAACTCCAATCGGTCGAGGGGTTCAGTGCCATTCCAGTGAAAACCGAGGGCGACAACCAGGTGCGCCTGGGGGACGTGGCGCGCGTTGAGCTGGGCTCGCAAAACTACGACAGTTTCAGCACCTTCAATGGCACCCCGGCGGTCTATATCAGCATTCAAGCCACACCCGATGCCAACCCCCTGGAGTTGGGCAAGCGTGTTCGCGAACTGATGCCCCAATTGCAGGCGCAGGCGCCACCTGACCTGCACTCGGATATCGCCTACGATTCGACGCTGTATATCAACGCCTCGATCGAACAGGTGCTGTCCAGCCTGACGGAAGCCTTGCTGATTGTGGTGTTGGTGGTGTTTTTGTTCCTGGGTTCGTTGCGCTCAGTGATCATTCCCGTCATCACCATTCCACTGTCGCTGCTTGGCACTTTGTTCCTCATGCAACTGCTGGGCTATTCCATCAACGTGCTGACGCTGCTGGCCATGGTCCTGGCTATCGGCCTGGTGGTCGACGACGCCATCGTGATGATGGAAAACATCCACCGGCACATCGAAAAAGGCAAATCGCCACTTGAGGCCGCCATCAAGGGGGCAAGAGAGGTATGCGTTCCGGTGGTGTCCATGACCATCACGCTGGCTGCGGTTTTTACGCCTATCGGCTTCATGCAGGGTTTGACCGGGGCGCTGTTCAAGGAGTTTGCCCTGACCCTGGCCGGCGCTGTGGTGATTTCCGGGATCGTGGCGTTGACGCTGTCACCGATGATGTGCGCCATTTTACTGCGGCCTGAAGAACAGCCAACGGGCCTGTCGCTGGCTCTGGAGCGTTTTTTCAATGCCCTGAAAAAACGCTATCGACGGCGCCTGCGCCAGATCATGCGAGCGCGGTCGGTGGTATTGGTTTTCGCCGCGCTCGTGCTCTGCCTGATACCCGCCATGCTCACGTTCACCCTCTCGGAATTGGCGCCCGACGAGGACAAAGGCCTGATTTTCATCCTGTCCAGCGCGCCCCAGGCAACGAACCTGGCCTACCTGAATCGCTACACCCAGGACTTTATCGAACCGTTCAATACCGTGCCCGAATATCATTCATCCTTCCAGATCAACGGCCTGGACGGGTTACATTCAGGCGTCGGCGGCTTCCTGCTCAAACCCTGGGAGGAACGTGAGCGCACACAAATGCAAGTCCTGACAGACGTACGCGAAAAACTCGACAGCAACCCCGGCCTGCAAGTCTTCGCATTCAATTTGCCCTCCCTGCCGGGGACCGGTGAAGGGCTGCCCTTCGGCTTTGTCATCAATTCCCAGCAGGACCACAGTTCGATGATGAACGTGGCCGAGCGCATCAAGCAACGAGCGATCGACTCGGGGAAGTTTGCCTATGTGGATATCGACCTGGCCTTCGACCGCCCGGAAGTCATGGTCGACATTGACCGGACCAAGGCCGCCCAGATGGGCGTGTCCATGGAGGACCTGGACCTGACCCTCACCACTCTTCTGGCTGAGGCGCAAATCAACCGGTTCAGTATCGACGGGCATCTCTACAAAGTGATAGCCCAGGTCGAGCGCAACTACCGGGACAACCCCCAATGGCTGAGCCAGTACGCGGTAAAGAACGCCAAGGGCCAATTGCTGCCCTTGTCGACGCTGATCACCGTCTCCAGCCCACAGGTTCGTCCCCAGCGGTTGAATCAGTTCCAGCAACTCAATTCGGTCACCGTGTCGGCCTTTCCGATTGTCGGCATGAGCGACGCATTGCAGACCTTGCAAACCATTGCCCAGGACGAGGCGCCAGCGGATTACAGCTTCGATTACAGCAACGCTACGCGCCAGTTCGTGCAGGAGGGCAATGCGCTATGGGGCACGTTCGGCCTGGCACTGGCCATCATCGGCCTGGTGCTGGCGGCGCAGTTTGAAAGCCTGCGTGATTCACTGGTAATACTGCTGACCGTGCCGCTGTCGGTGTGCGGCGCATTGATCGCGCTGTTTCTGGGTTGGTCCACCCTGAATATCTACACGCAGATCGGCCTGGTCACGTTAATCGGCCTGATCAGCAAACACGGCATCCTGATCGTCGAGTTCGCCAATCAACTGCGCAAGCAACAAGGCCTGTCCGCGCGGGCTGCGGTCGAACAAGCTGCCGCGACCCGTCTGCGGCCGATTCTGATGACCACGCTGGCCACCGTAATGGGCGTCGTACCGCTGATTTTCTCCAGCGGCGCGGGCTCGGTCAGTCGGTTCGATATCGGCATGGTGATCGCCACCGGCATGTCGATCGGCACCCTGTTTACCCTATTCGTCCTGCCCACGGTGTATACGACGCTGACCAAAGCGGACAACACAGCCAGGGCACTGACCCGATAGCGCTGCCTAGTCCTGAAACAGGGCACCACATGATCGTTCCCACGCTCTGCGTGGGAATGCCGCCCTGGACGCTCCGCGTTTTGCTTTCAGCACAAAATCCGGCACTTTCGTAATGGTGACTCGGAGCGTCACGGGATGCATTCCCACGCGGAGCGAGGGAACGATCATCTGACCCGATAGCGCACAAAAAAAGGCCTCGCACTGCGAGGCCTTTTGCGGGTTTTAATCGTTTCAACTCTGCGGCCTCATCGCTTGAGACATCCCGAACATGAATAACAGCAACTCATGATCGGGTTTGGCCGCCACACTGACCTTGGCCACACGTGGCAGCAGGCATTGCCCGCCGCCTTGCGTCGCACTGAGTACCTGTGTGCGAGGCTGTTCCCATGCCGCCAGGGCCAGGGCCGTAACCGCCAACGCCCCGACCAGGAACAAACCTCGTGCTATTTCTAGCTTCATCTGGTTAAACCCTTGATAGCGCTGCCAAACGCCGTCTCGTAAAAGTAGCTGAGTTTTTTCCAGTCGGTATCGTTCCACGACGAATGGCGGCGCAATTGCAGCATGTCATGGGAGGCGGCCCGATAAGCGGTCAAACGCTGGCGGCATTTTTCAAAGTCCAGCAGCGCCACTTCAACCTTCACCCCATCGCCCTCGCCGGTTACCCGAACGAAGATGTGCTTGATATACAGGCAACCGTGCTGCCAGCGGCCTTTGTGCATGCGCGCCAGGGTACCAGCCAATTCCTCGAGCAAGCGCTCGTGGACCGCCTCGCCGTATTGCTCACGGCCACCGGCGGCGTACCAGTTTTCGATCTCGTCGAAACCGTCCAGCGACGCGGTGACCAGCAACGCTTTCCACTGATGCTGCGGGTCGCGTCGCGCCTCGCAGAACACCAACTCCGGCACGCGTACATCCAGCAGGCGCAGGCCCTTGAGGGCATCACGCTCGCGCAGTACGGTCGGACGTCCAAACGGATGCAACCAACTGCGGTAGATATGGCCAGTCTGGCGTTTGCAATAGAGCAATCGCCCATTGGGACTGATCACCCGCTGTACGCCACTTTCACCGCCACGCCGACGATTGGGTTCTTCCACCCACTCGCCCTGCTGACGCCAGAAAAAATCAAATCGTTCTTCGGGAGCTATATGACTGCCGACTACGCACTCAACTGCCATCCTGTTACCTCTTGCGCAATACATAGACTCGCCACATGGCGTAGAGCGGCATGAAGTCCAGGGATTCCTGAACCCGGAAACCGGCCTGCTCGAATTCTGCCTCGACAGTAGCAGCCGGTAACACAAACCGGTTTTGGTAACCTTCCTGCTCACCTTTCTTACGACGCCGTACCTCGGCGCGCCTGCGTTTCCAGGCCTTGAAATTGCCATCGACCCACAGCGAGATAATCACGCTGTCACGGCTAACCCGCTGAAACTCCCGAAGTATTGTCATCCTGTGCGCCGGGTCACCGATGTGGTGCATCAAGCGCATGCAGAAAATACTGTCGACCGAGTTATCTGGCAAATCGATATCAAAGGCAGATGTCTGCAAAGGGCGTACCCGTTTGACGACTTCCGCCGGTTGGGCCACCGTGGCGACCTTCAACATCGACGCCGAATTGTCGGCCCCGATGATCACACGATTGGGTTTCTCGGCCAGCAATGGCCAAAAGCGCCCGGCACCACACGGCAGGTCCAGCACCAGGCCCGGTTCACCGGCCATGGCCAGCGCACCGCGCGCCAGTTGCTCATCGCGCTTGTGGGACAACCGGCGAGCCAGATTGTCCTGGTGCTTGAGCAAATATTGCCGCGCGTGTTGATCGTCGTACTTTTCTGAGAATTCCAACTTGATCGGGGAAGGCATCTTACGTCTCCGGTAACTGATGCCTACACCCTAAGCAGCGAACTGTGATCAACAGGTCAACTCGTTGTGAAAAACTTGTCCTGTCCAATCCCATACATTTCAAGACTTTACAGAAACATTCAGTAGCATGGGGCCATCTTCGCCGAAAAGCAGGCGTCGTGCAGCAGCAAAATGACAGACTGTTCGGTCAGGTTTTGACTTGACCCAGTTCGACATGAAAACGGCAGCCGTTGGGCTCCATGGTGCTCAGGGTCACGCTCCAGCCCTGGCTCTCACAGATACGCTGCACCAGCGACAAGCCCAGCCCCAGACCCTCGCCGCGCTTCTCGCTGCCACGCACGAACGGCTCGAACATCGCTTCACGCTTGTCTTCCGGGATGCCCACACCCGTGTCCTCCACCACAAAGCCGCTCGGTTCCAGGGTCAGGCGGATAAACCCTTGCTCGGTGTAATGCAGTGCATTGCGCAACAGATTGCCCATCACCGCATGCAGGAACGTCGTGTTGTAGCGTGTCTCCAGCGGGTCGCCCGGGCAGTAGATCAACTCAAGGCCCTTTTGCTCGATGGGCCCGCGCCAGATGCCGAGCAGGTCCTCGGCAACCTGGGTCAGATTCACCTGGGCCGACATGGCGGCATCGTCATGCTTGGCGCGGGCCAGCATCAGGAAGGTCTGCACCAGTTCGCGCATCTCTTCACAGGCCCGGGCGATGCGCTGGACCTGGTTGCGCCCGCGTTGATCGATGGCCGGATTCTCCAGCAGCAATTCGCAGGAACTGGCCAACACCATCAAGGGTGTACGCAATTCATGGCTGACATCGCTGGTAAACAACTGTTCGCGAGACAGCGCCTGGCGCAAGCGGCCCAGGGTGGCGTCGAACGCCACGGCCAATTCGCCCACTTCATCGGCCGCGTAGTCCGGCGCCAACGGTGGCGCAAGCCCCAGCAACTGGTCGCGATGGCGCACCTGGCGGGCCAGGCGCACCACCGGCGCCATCACCTTGCGCGCCAGCACCCAACCCAGGAACACCGCCAGTGCCAGGCTGAGCACGAAACCCACCAGCACCACGGCAAACAGCACCCGCTCGCGTTCTTCGAAATCGCTTTGGTCCTGCAGCAGCACGTAACGTCGGCCGTCGATCACTTCGACCATGGCGTGGTAGGACAGCGACTCGCGAAATACTTCATGAAAGCCCGGGTCCAGATGCCGCAAATCCTTGGGCAACTCGAAATCGCCGGGGCCGCCGCTGAAATAGAACAACTGGTCAGGCTCGGGCCGATGTCGCCAGTCTTCCATGCTGTCCATCAACAGCAGACGTTGCAAGTCGCCGCCCAGGCCCGCTGAAATCAACTTCTCTTCCACCAGGTGCACGGTCGCGACAATGCCCATGGCGAAGGCCCCCGCGACCAACGCGCTCATCAAGGCAAAGGCGATGATGATCCGTTGGGCAAGGCTTTGCTTAAACTCCATCACGGCCCTCGGCCAGGCGATAACCTACACCGTGTACCGTTTGCAGCAACGGCTTGGCGAAGGGTTTGTCGATCACTTGACGCAATTGGTGGACGTGGCTGCGCAGGCTGTCGCTGTCCGGGCAATCATCGCCCCACAAGGCTTCTTCGAGGATTTCCCGACGCAATACGTGGGGGCTTTTCTGCATCAACACCGCCAGCAACTTCAGGCCGACCGGGTTGAGTTTGAGCAGGCGCCCTTCGCGGGTCACCTCCAGCGTATCCAGGTCATAATTGAGGTCGCCCACTTGCAGGGCACGACGCCCACCCCCCTGGGCACGGCGCAGCACCGCTTCGATGCGAGCGGCCAACTCCGACAAGGCGAACGGCTTGAGCAGGTAGTCATCGGCGCCGGACTTGAAGCCCTGCAGCCGGTCGTCCAACTGGTCACGGGCGGTCAACATGATCACCGGTGTGTCGCGGCGTGCATCTTCGCGCAGGCGTTTGCACAGGGTGTAGCCATCGATGCCCGGCAGCATGATGTCGAGCACGATCAAGTCGTAATGCTCGGTAGCCGCCAGGTGCAGGCCCGACAGGCCGTCCTGGGCACAATCCACTGTGTAGCCTTTGAGCCCCAGGTAATCGGCCAGATTGGCCAGAATATCGCGGTTGTCTTCAACCAATAAAATTCGCATGGGCAGTGCTCCGTACGCGGTAACAGCCGTGTTGGCTCGCGCAGCTTAAGGCCAAGTGCAGTTCAGGGATAGGCCTGCCGGGCCGGTCGATAAAGGTTTTCAACTGATTAGCCAGCTGAACGAGTTTTTCACTATCGCTTCACACACTGACGACAGCGTCAGCGTGAACATCGCGCCCATCGATAAAAGGAAGTTGCACATGGGATTCCCCAAAACAGCGCCTATGCGCTATCTGTTGTTGGTAACCGGTACCTGGCTGGTTATTTTCCTGCTCACCCGCAGCGTGCTGCTGGTGACTCACCTGGATGAAGTCGGCGGCAACCTGCTGCCGGTATTTGGCGTGGGTTTGCTCTACGACCTGGGGTTCCTGACTTATGCGGCATTGCCGCTGGGGCTGTACGTGTTGCTGTGCCCACCCGCGCTGTGGCGTCGCCGTGGGCATCGCTGGTTCCTGCAAGTGCTCTTCAGCGCAAGCCTGTTTGCGATGCTGTTCACTGCGGTGGCTGAATGGCTGTTCTGGGATGAGTTCGGCGTGCGCTTCAACTTCATCGCCGTTGATTACCTGGTGTACTCCGACGAGGTCTTGAACAACCTGCTGGAGTCCTACCCGATCGGTAAGCTGCTCAGTCTGCTGGCAATGCTCGCACTGATCCTGAGCGTGGTCCTGCGCAGGCCCTTCAACGCCGCGATGGCCGCGCCTTTACCGGCGCTGCGTGGCCGCCTGGTCAATGCCTTGGCCTTGCTGGTAGTCGCAGGCATCAGCCTGCAATTGATCAGCCAGGACCACCCGCGCACCCAGGGCGGCAACGCCTACAACAACGAACTGGCCAGCAATGGTCCCTATCAGTTCTTTGCCGCATTTCGTAACAACGAACTGGACTACACCCAGTTCTACAAAAGCCTGCCAACTGAGGTTGTCGCCAAGCAATTGCGCGCCGAACTCAGTGAACCCAACGCCCGCTTCATCGGCCAGGACCCACTCGACATCCGTCGCGCTATCACCCACCCCGGCACGCTGCGCAAACCCAATATCGTGCTGGTCACCATCGAAAGCTTCAGTGCCAAATACATGGGCAGCAACGGTGACGAGCGCAATCTCACGCCCAACCTCGATGCGCTGCGCCAACAGAGCCTGTACTTCAATAACTTCTACGCCACCGGCACCCGTACCGACCGTGGCCTGGAGGCCATTACCCTGGCGATTCCACCTACGCCCGGGCGCTCTATCGTCAAGCGCATCGGCCGCGAAAGCGGTTTCGCCAGCCTGGGGCAGCAGCTCGGCGCCGTTGGCTACGACAGCGTGTTTGTCTACGGCGGACGCGGTTACTTCGACAACATGAACGCGTTTTTCAGTGGCAACGGTTATCGCGTGGTGGACCAGAGCAGCGTGCCCGAGTCGCAAATTTCGTTTAAAAACGCCTGGGGCATGGCCGACGAAGATCTCTACCGACAAACCCTGAACTTGGCCGATGCCGATTACGCCCGCCAGCAGCCGTTCCTGTTGCAGTTGATGACCACCTCCAACCATCGCCCCTACACCTACCCGGACGGGCGTATCGATATCAAATCCGGCAACGGCCGCGACGGCGCTGTGAAGTACACCGATTACGCCATCGGTCAATTCCTCGACGCTGCGCGCCAGAAGCCCTGGTTCGATAACACCATCTTCGTGTTCGTCGCCGACCACACGGCCGGCAGCGCAGGCAAGGAAGACCTGCCCATCGCCAACTACCAGATCCCCCTGTTTATCTATGCGCCGAAGCTGATCGAGGCCCGGGAAACTGCGCAACTGGCCAGCCAGATCGACCTGGCGCCCACACTGCTGGGATTGATCAACCTGAGCTACGAATCGACCTTCTTCGGCCGCAATCTGTTGCAGGACAACCCGCTGCCACCGCGCGTAGTGCTCGGCAATTACCAACACCTGGGTCTGTTTGACGGCACCAACCTCGCCATCCTCAGCCCACGCAAGGGCCTGCGTCGCCATGACCAGGCGCTGGGCGAGAGCCAGGAACTGCGCGTCGGCAGCGACGACCCGTTGATCCAACGGGCGATCACCTACTACCAAGCGGCCAGTTATGGGTACAAGCAGCAACTGCTGAGCTGGAAAGCGCCCAAGGACACGACACCGACCATCAGCACACGCTGACGGCCCTACGCAGCCCTTGCCTGACGCCAGGCAAGGGCGTAACACTTGCGTCCTTTCCTGCAACGACGCCCGCTCATGTCCGACACTCTCCTGTTGATCGAAGATGATCGCCCATTGGCCGCATTGACGGCGGAGTTCCTGCGTGCGGAAGGTTTTAACGTTGCGGTGGAACACCGTGGTGACCGCGCGGCGCAACGCATTGTCGACGAGCAGCCCGCATTATTGATTCTGGACGTGATGTTGCCCGGCCTTGACGGCTTCTCCCTGTGCCGGCAGATCCGCGCCCAGTATTGCGGCTTGATCCTGATGATGACCTCACTGGATGAAAACACCGAGCAATTGACCGGGTTCAATGCCGGGGCGGACGACTATGTGGTCAAGCCGGTCGACCCGCTGCTGCTGCTGGCCAGAATCCGCTCGCTACTGCGCCGCCATCCGCAGGCGCCACGGGCGTTTTACCAGTGGCACAGCTTTCGGCTGGAGCTCAATAGCCATTTCGCCTGGCTCGACGAGCAGCCCTTGCAGTTCTCGGTCGCCGAGTTCGAACTGCTCGCGATTTTCGCCCGGCACAGCGGCGTTTTGCTCACACGGGAGAAACTGCTTCAAAGCCTGCGCGGCCTGGAGTACGACGGGCTCAATCGCTCTGTCGATATGCGCGTTTCGCGCTTGCGTAAAAAGCTCATGAGCCTGGCGTGCCCCGTGACCATCCAAACCATCACCGCGCAGGGCTATCTGTTTGTCGAAATTCCTCAGGGCGGTCGACATGTCGAGTAAGTTCAAACCCTGGATGGCGCTGGTGGCCGGAGCAGGCTGGGCCGGCTTGACCTTTTATCTGTTATGGCTGTGTGCCAATACCGCCGTGTATGTGGGTGAGTACAGCTTTTTGCGCTTGATGGCGGGGCCAGGCTACCTGGTGGCGGAACAACTCAAAACCTTGCCTGCCGATCAACGCGAGGCGCGCATGCAGACGCTGCGCGAACGCTTCCAATACCCGGTGGCCCTGATAAAGCTGAAGGATGTCGAGATGCCACCGGAAGCGTTGATCATGTTGAAGCATCAGCAACCCGCGCAAAACAGCGATGAAGACATGACTTACTTCCCCTTCGACGACGAAACAGCCATCCAATTCGGCCCGCTATGGGGCACCGCCGAGGTCAAGGACCTGCTGACATTTCCGGTATATTGGGTGACGGCCTGCGTCGCCGCCCTGCCTTTAGTGCTGCTGCTCTGGATCAGCCTGCGCACACGCCGCCAGCGCAGCCTCGACCTTGATACGCTCAATGACTGCCTGGGTGAACTGGCCCATACGCCCAATGCCCTGCTGCCGGCCATGGGCAAGGAATGGACGCCGTTGCTGCACACCCTGCAACAACATGCGCAACACATCACCGCCATGGGCGAGCGCCATCGCGAAGTCTCCCAGGCCGTGTCCCACGAACTGCGCACGCCACTGGCGCGCATGCGCTTCGCCTTGACCTTGCTCGGCAAGAGTGAAGACGCCGCCACACGCAACCGCCTGGAGAAACGCCTGCAAATTGATGTCGAGGAACTCGAGGCCCTGGTTCGCGCCAGCCTGGCCTTTGCGCGGATGGCCGGCGCGCCGAGCGACCTGCACTATGAGCCGATCCCCATCCGTGACTGGTTGCATCAGGAGTTTGCCCTGCTTGACGGGCACCATCGTCGGCTGAGCCTGGAAATCGAGCCATTGCACCTGGAGCTGATCGGTGACCGCGCCTTGTTGCATCTGATTGTGCGCAACCTGTTGAGCAATGCCGTCACCTACGCTCGCGATCAGGTGCGTGTCAGTGCGGCGTACCATGACCCGCATCATCTGGTACTGCATGTCGACGATGACGGCCCGGGCGTGGTCGCGGAGAACCGCGAAAAAATCTTCGAACCCTTTGTCCGGCTGGCCATGGGCGGCGATGAACCCGGCGGCTTCGGCCTCGGTCTTGCGCTGGCAAAACGCGCCACCCAGTGGCTGCGTGGCGAACTGTCAGTGACTCGCAGCCCGCTGGGCGGCGCACGCGTGAGCCTGGTCCTGCCGCTGCGCCCGCAATGACTGGGGCGTTACAGCCGGTGACAGTAGAGCTTTGCGATAGCTTGTAACCTCTGCGCCTGAACCAGGTCGGAGAGCCCTTTCATGTGTTTCACCAAGAAATCCGCGCTTGCCCTGATGCTGTCGCTATGCCTCGTGACGGGCGCGGTTTTACCCCGTTGCTCTCCTGCCATGACTGCGGTGACGCCACCGGCGGCGTTCAACGGCAGCTACCGGGTAGATGGCAGACCACTTGACGAAGCCCCTGACGATCCAGTGTTCATCGCCGCACCGGGCGTCAGCGCGATGATCAGCCCTGATAATCCGCCTTGGTTGAATAACATCTGGGACAACCTGCAACGCCGCTCGTTGAGGTCCCATGATTATTATGCCAATACCCTCAAGCTGCCGGGCATGGTCGTCATGTCCGGGCATTGGGAGCGGCCCAGCCCGGCGCTTCAAAAAAAGCCCACGCACCTGTCTGAATATCAGCCACTGTCTGAAGCTGCCGCGCAGGGCACCATGGCCTATGTGCTGCGCGCGCCGTTGATGTTCGCGCGGGGGATGATACTCAAGAAGCTGCTGCGACGGCGTGCCATGGGCTGAATGATAAAACCGGCGCCATAAAAAACCCCGCCTGCATCACTGCAGGCGGGGTTTTTCAGTAGCCGGGTAAGGCTGGCTTACATCATGCCGCCCATGCCACCCATGCCGCCCATGTCTGGCATACCGCCGCCACCTGCGCCTTCAGCCTTTGGCTTGTCGGCGATGGCCGCTTCGGTGGTCAGGATCAGACCGCCGATGGAAGCAGCTGCCTGCAGCGCGGAACGAGTCACCTTGGTTGGATCCAGGATGCCCATTTCGATCATGTCGCCGTAGACGCCAGTCGCAGCGTTGTAACCGTAGTTACCCTTGCCGTTCTTGACTTCGTTGACCACAACGCTTGGTTCGTCGCCGGAGTTGGCAGCGATCTGGCGCAGCGGTGCTTCAACAGCACGGCGCAGTACAGCGATACCGACGTTCTGGTCAGCGTTGTCGCCGGTCAGATTGGTCAGGGCTTCCAGAGCACGGATCAGCGCAACGCCACCGCCAGGTACCACGCCTTCTTCAACGGCTGCACGGGTTGCGTGCAGGGCGTCTTCAACGCGGGCCTTCTTCTCTTTCATTTCAACTTCGGAACCGGCGCCAACCTTGATCACTGCAACGCCGCCGGACAGCTTGGCCAGACGCTCTTGCAGTTTTTCACGGTCGTAGTCCGAGGACGTCTCGGCCACCTGGGCACGGATCTGGGCGATACGCGATTCGATGTCGCCTTCAACGCCAGCACCGTCAACGATGATGGTGTTTTCCTTGGAGATGGTCACGCGCTTGGCGCTACCCAGGTTTTCCAGGGTGGCGCTTTCCAGGCTCAGGCCGATCTCTTCGGAGATAACGGTACCGCCGGTCAATACGGCGATGTCCTGCAGCATGGCCTTGCGACGGTCGCCGAAGCCTGGAGCCTTGACGGCTGCGACTTTGACGATGCCACGCATGTTGTTCACAACCAGGGTCGCCAGGGCTTCGCCTTCAACGTCTTCGGAAACGATCAGCAGTGGGCGGCCGGCTTTGGCGACGGCTTCCAGCACTGGCAGCATTTCGCGGATGTTGGAGATCTTTTTGTCGACCAGCAGGATCAGCGGGCTGTCCAGCTCGGCAACCATGGTGTCCGGCTTGTTGACGAAGTACGGGGACAGGTAGCCACGGTCGAACTGCATGCCTTCTACAACCGACAGTTCGTTTTCCAGGCCCGAGCCTTCTTCAACGGTGATCACGCCTTCTTTACCGACTTTTTCCATGGCTTCGGCAATGATGTCGCCGATGGAGCTGTCGGAGTTGGCGGAGATGGTGCCTACCTGAGCGATAGCCTTGGTGTCAGCGCATGGCTTGGACAGGTTTTTCAGCTCGGCAACAATGGCGATGGTCGCCTTGTCGATGCCGCGCTTGAGGTCCATCGGGTTCATGCCGGCAGCGACGGCTTTGTAGCCTTCGTTGACGATGGCCTGGGCCAGCACGGTCGCGGTGGTGGTGCCGTCGCCGGCGTCATCGTTGGCACGGGAGGCAACGTCTTTGACCAGCTGCGCGCCCATGTTTTCGAAACGGTCTTCGAGCTCGATTTCCTTGGCTACGGAAACGCCGTCCTTGGTGATGGTCGGAGCGCCGAAGCTCTTCTCGATGATCACGTTACGGCCTTTCGGGCCCAGGGTCGCTTTTACTGCATCAGCCAGGACGTTGACACCGGTGAGCATTTTCTTGCGGGCGGAATCGCCGAATTTAACTTCTTTAGCAGCCATGATCGATATTCCTTAAATACTTTGTAGTAACGGGAAAATGAGCGGGGAATCAGCCTTCCAGTACAGCGAGAATTTCGTTCTCAGCCATTACCAGCAGGTCTTCGCCGTCGACTTTCACAGTGTTGCTGCCGGAGTAAGGGCCGAAAACAACCTTGTCACCCACTTTCACGGCCAGCGCACGTACTTCACCGTTTTCCAGGGTCTTGCCTGGGCCAGCAGCGACGATCACGCCGTGGTTGGCTTTTTCAGCAGCCGAACCTGGCAGGACGATCCCACCGGCGGTTTTCTTTTCTTCTTCGCTGCGACGGATGACGACGCGGTCGTGCAGAGGACGAAGCTTGCTCATTGTCGATCTCTCCTAATTGTATGTTTCATCGGCCGGTATCAATTCCGGCGGGTTAAATTCCGGCGGTGCCGGTCGCGGCTCGCAGGGCGAACCGCGGAAGTCTGTCTAGTGTCACCACCAGAAACCTTGCGGTGACCGTTACATAAGGGCGGCCAGGCTTATTACAAGGGGCAGCGAATGAATTTTTTTGTGTTTTGCTCAGGGAAGAAGGCAACACCGCACCCGAAGATGCCGTGCCGGTGAAGCGGTTATTTACTGTCGCGGTGTTCGAATTCGCCTTCGATCACATCACCTTCTCGCCCCAGAGGCTGGCGCGGGGCCGGGCCGCCACGGGGTTGCAGGTCGTCGGCAAATGCGCGCTGGCGCACGGCCGCTTCTTCGGCACGCTGGCGCATCTTGCCGGCCAGCAGTTTGCGCGTAACCGGCAGCAGCATCACCAGACCGACCACGTCGCTGATAAAGCCCGGCAGGATCAACAGGCCACCGGCCAGGGCCATCATCAGGCCTTCGAGCATGGTCTGGGCGGGCAGCTCACCGCGGTTCAGGCTTTCACGGGCGCGCAGGGCGGTCGCCAGGCCGGCGACGCGCAGCACCAGGACGCCGAGCATCGAGCCGAGAATGATCAGTAACAGTGCCGGGAAAAATCCGATCGCACCGCTGACTTGAACGAATACGAACAGCTCCAGCACCGGGAACAATAGAAAAAGCAACAAAAAAGGGCGCATCAAATGGTTCCTCAACGCAAGAATGCCTTGCTAGTTCACCCTAGATGACGTCGCCTTTTCGTGAATTCAAGCGCTAATGTCTGATTTTTTCGGCCAGGTCTGCGCGTGAGCCAATGAAACCAGGGCTTCGCGTACTTGTGTCGGCGTGTTGCAAGACTCGGCAAACGGCAGCCAGTGCAGGGACTGGCCAATGCGCAGGTGCATGCCTTCGCTGTCGATACCGGCCAATTGCGCAGGCTCGGTCGTCGGCAAACCGGCGAGGTCGACATAATGGGCGATGGCCTTGGCGTGATCGCTGTTCATGTGTTCGATCATGCTGCGCTCAGCCTTGCCCGCGAACGGATTGGCCAGGGTCAGTTGATCGACCCAGTGGATCGCGCCAAACCCACCGATATAACGGTGGCGCACCGGCTTGAGCACCCAGAAATCGAAATCGTGGGCCTGGTGGTAATTGGCCGAGTCAGGGAAGTAGCGGTAGTAGCGCTCCGCGGCGGCTTCGATGGCGGCGGCGTCTTCCAGCTTGTGGGCTTCAGCCAGGTAGGTCAGGCGCCCGACGGCCTGCACATCGTCGGCTTCGCGCTCCCCGACCAGCAACGAACACTTGGGGTCCTTCTGCAAATTGTGCGTGTGCTGGGCGATGCGACTGATCAGGATCAGCGGCTGGCCGTGTTCGTCGAGGCAGTACGGCACGACCGAACCGAAGGGAAAACCGGGCATGGCTTTGGACAGTGTGGCCAAGGCCCCACGGTATTCCTTGAGCAACAGCTCTCGGGCGTTCCTGGCAACGTGCGCGCTCAATGTATGACTCCTGGGTTGTCCCGCCGCCCATGGCATATGGGAATGGATCTCAACACAAGGTAATCAATATCCGCGCAGGTTGCCAGCGTGCTCGATGCCGCTTTACCAGGCCACGCCAAAGCCTGCGGTGTAGCGGGTCTTGCTCAAGCTGCTGTCGGAGTCGCCGCTGATGACATCGCGCTCAGCCTTGAGATTGAGCGACGCCCATTCGGTGACTTTGTAGCGCAGGCCCATCTCGGCATCCAGGGAATACTCGGCCGGACCGTCCAGCGGCTTGCCCACCTCGCCGTTGGTGAAGAACTCGACGGTCTTGCCCACCAGGTAGCGGTTGTAGTTCCACTTCATGGCCAGGGAGTAGAAGTTGTCCTTGCCGCCATCGGCATATTCGTAATCGGTGCGGTTGACCAGCGAGCCCAGGGAGAACGCGCCCAGTTCATCGTCCCAGAACTGATAACCAGGGCCCGTACCGACGGTGCGTTGGCGTGCCAGGTCTTCGACCTTGTCGCGCTTGTAGGTCAGGCGGCCCTGCCAGAACCAGTGCTCGGTGAAGAAGCGGTCGAGGTCGTATTCCAGGGCCCAGTTGTCGGTGGTGGTGACGTCGTCCTGGAACTCGCGGTTATATTCGCCCTTGCCCGTGTGGCGCCACTGGCCGTGACGGGCCGAGGTCTTGAAGTCGATGTCGTAGTCGTTGGTGTCTTTGTCGGCGCGCTTGTAGTCCAGCGCCAGGTCGACGTTGCCCTTCCAGACCAGGTCTTCGATCACAGGCTTGGGCTTGAGGATCTGCTGAATGCTGGCCAACTCCACGGTCTTGGGCGCTTCGCCATTGGCCAGCACGACTTTGCCATCCTCTGCAGGCTTGAGGGACTTGGCCTTTTCACCGTCATAGGCGTCCTGCTTGACCAGCAACTCCTGATCACTCTCCAGGGTTTTCACCTGCTTCCAGTCCACCGGGATCGCCCCGCCGTAGCTGGTCTGGATCAGCAGCTTGCCGCCGTCGAAGACTTTGATCTTGCCGGTCAGGCGGTCACCGTTCTTCAACCAGACGGTATCGGCGAGCAAGGGCGTGGAAGCACTGAGGACAGCAAGGCACAGCAGGGTTCTGGACAACATAAGCGGATACGGGGCTCGGGGTTGGCGAAAAGAAGACGCTATCGTGTTAGATAGCCTGAACTGACTCAACTATTTATATTGAGTTCAATTCTCAACGGCAAGTTTACAGACGTTTCTTACAAAACACCGACGTTCCAAACGGATAGCCTCACAGTGAATGAACCCGCCGACACCCCGCAAAGCCCCGCCGAAAGGCGCCGCACCGCGCTTTACCTGACGTTGGCGCAAGTACCGCCAGGTTGCGTGGTCAGTTATGGCGAGTTGGCGCACCTGGCAGGCCTGGGCCGCGCCGCGCGCTGGGTCGGGCGCACCTTGAGCCAGCTTCCCGCCGATACCCGATTGCCCTGGCACCGTGTGCTGGGTGCCGGTGGTCGGATAAGTCTGCCGCCGGGCAGTGCATCCGGTGACGAGCAACGTGCGCGTTTACGCAGCGAAGGCGTCACTATCCTGAACAATCGTGTTGATATTCAGCGCCATGGCTGGCGTCCGGTAGAGCACAGCGGTTAGAGTGCGCGCTTTGTTTCCGCAAATCTGAGGCAGACTCCAGCCCATGCCCCGTAAAACCTGGCGCGCCGCGCTCGCCGCCTATGCCAGCCCCTCGACGTTAGTGCTGTTGTTGCTCGGTTTCGCTGCCGGCCTGCCTTATATGTTGGTGTTCTCGACGCTGTCGGTGTGGCTGCGCGAAGCCGGCGTTGCCCGCGAGACCATCGGTTATGCAAGCCTGATCGGGCTGGCCTACGCCTTCAAATGGGTCTGGTCGCCGCTGCTCGACCAATGGCGCCTGCCATTGCTCGGAAAACTCGGGCGCCGTCGTTCCTGGCTGGTGCTCGCCCAGTCGCTGGTGATCCTCGGATTGATCGGCATGGGCTTTTGTGACCCGCAAAAACACTTGTCCTGGCTGATCGCCATTGCCGTCGTCGTGGCCTTCGCGTCGGCCACCCAGGACATCGCCGTCGATGCCTATCGCCTGGAAATCGCCGACGACAGCCGCCAGGCGGCCCTGGCCGCCAGTTATATGTCCGGTTATCGCATCGCCGCCCTGCTCGCCACGGCCGGTGCGCTGTTCTTCGCCGAGGGCTTCGGTTCCACCGGTTTCAACTATAAACATTCGGCCTGGACCGGCACCTATGTGCTGTTCGGCGTGCTGATGGTCCCGGCGCTGCTCACCACGCTGTTCATGCGCGAACCCAACGTACCGCTGCGCACCCAGTTGCAGGCCGGGCGCTACAGCTTCGCGCATCAGCTGGTGTCGGTGTTCGTGCTGATCGTGCTGCTGGTGTCGGTGCCGGCGATGTTTACCCAGCTGTACAACACTGACTTCGCCAGCGTGCTGTTCCAGGGCGTGAGCCTGTGGGAATTGCTGATGGAAGACCGCGCGTTCCTGCGCGCCATCCTCTATATCCTGCTGACTGCAATGTGTCTCTCCGCCATGGGCCGACGTGGCCTGGCGCCGGTGCTGACGCCGGTCAACGACTTCATCCTGCGCTACCGCTGGCAAGCGTTGCTGCTGCTCGGCTTGATCGCCACCTACCGCATGTCCGATACGGTCATGGGCGTGATGGCCAACGTGTTCTATATCGACCAGGGTTTTACCAAGGACCAGATCGCCGGGGTCAGCAAGATCTTCGGCCTGATCATGACCCTGGTCGGCGCCGGTATGGGTGGCCTGTTGATCGTGCGGTTCGGGATCCTGCCGATCCTGTTCATCGGCGGCGTGGCCTCGGCCGGCACCAATCTGTTGTTCGTGATGCTCGCCGACATGGGCCCCGACCTGCAGATGCTGATCGTCACCATTTCCCTGGATAACTTCAGCTCGGGCCTGGCCACATCGGCGTTCGTCGCTTACCTGTCGAGCCTGACCAACCTCAAGTTCTCCGCCACCCAATACGCCCTGCTCAGCTCGATCATGCTGTTGCTGCCGCGCCTGATCGGCGGGTATTCGGGGGTGATGGTGGAGAAGTTCGGCTATCACAACTTCTTCATGATCACCTGCCTGATGGGAGTGCCGACGCTGTTCCTGATTGCGCTGCACTGGTTCCAGGAAAACCGGCGCGCCCGGTTGAATCCCCCTGCAGAAGACTGAAATGTGGGAGGGGGCTTGCCCCCGATTGCGGTGGAACAGCCGAGTATCTTGTAGCTGACACATTGCTATCGGGGGCAAGCCCCCTCCCACATTTGGAACTTCTATAGCCGGTCAGATCCCCGGCAATGTCACGCCTGTACTCCAGCGGCAACCGCCCGTACAATCCCAAGTCATTTCAAGTCCAAGCAACCGACAACGGCCTACCATGCGTACCAGTCAATATTTGCTCGCCACACAGAAAGAAACGCCTTCCGACGCGGTTGTGATCAGCCATCAGCTGATGCTGCGCGCCGGCATGATCCGCAAACTGGCCTCGGGCCTGTACACCTGGCTGCCCATGGGCTTGAAGGTGATGCGCAAGGTCGAAGCCATCGTTCGTGAAGAAATGAACGCCGCCGGCTCTCTGGAAGTGTTGATGCCGAGCACCCAACCGGCTGAACTGTGGCAGGAATCCGGACGTTGGGAAGAGTACGGCCCCGAGCTGCTGCGCTTCAAGGACCGTCATGGCCGCGATTTCTGCGCCGGCCCGACCCACGAAGAAGTCATCACCGACCTGATGCGCAACGAGTTGAGCAGCTATAAACAATTGCCGCTGAACCTGTATCAGATCCAGACCAAATTCCGTGATGAAATCCGCCCACGCTTCGGCTTGATGCGCGGCCGTGAATTCATCATGAAGGACGCCTATTCGTTCCACGCCGACCAGGCGTCGTTGCAGGCGACCTACGACCGCATGCACCAGGCCTACTGCAATATCTTCACGCGCCTGGGCCTGAAATTCCGCCCGGTTGAAGCGGACAACGGCTCCATCGGCGGTGCCGGCTCCCACGAGTTCCACGTGCTGGCCGAATCCGGCGAAGACGACATTGCGTTCAGCAATGTTTCGGACTACGCGGCGAACGTCGAAAAAGCCGAAGCCGTACCGCGCGAAACCTCGCGCCCGGCTCCGACTGAAGAACTGCGCCTGGTCGATACCCCGGACACCAAGACCATCGCGGCCCTGGTGGAGAAATTCAATCTGCCGATTGAAAAGACCATCAAGACCCTCATCGTGCACGCCGAAGAAGCAGGCAAGCTGATCGCCCTGGTGATCCGTGGCGACCACGAGCTCAACGAAATCAAGGCGGCCCAGCAACCTGGCGTGGCCAGCCCGCTGGTCATGGCCAGCGATGCCGAACTGCGCGACGCCATTGGCGCCGGCGCCGGTTCCCTCGGCCCGCTGAACCTGCCGCTGCCGATCATCATCGACCGTTCGGTCGAGCTGATGAGCGACTTCGGTATCGGCGCGAACATCGACGACAAGCACTACTTCGGCGTGAACTGGGAGCGCGACCTGCCGGTGCCGACCGTGGCCGACCTGCGTAACGTCGTGGCCGGCGACCCAAGCCCGGATGGCAAGGGCACCCTGGAGATCAAGCGCGGCATCGAAGTCGGGCACATCTTCCAGCTGGGCAACAAGTACAGCAAGGCGATGAAGTGCGAAGTGCTGGGCGAGAACGGCAAGCCGATCACCCTGGACATGGGCTGCTACGGCATTGGCGTTTCCCGTGTGGTCGCCGCCGCCATCGAGCAGAACAACGACGAGAAAGGCATCATCTGGAGCGACGCCCTGGCGCCGTTCCAGGTGGCGCTGGTGCCGTTGCGCTATGAAACCGAGCAAGTACGCGAAGCCACCGACAAACTGTATGCCGAACTGACGGCCGCCGGTTTTGAAGTGCTGCTCGATGACCGGGACAAGAAAACCAGCCCGGGCATCAAGTTCGCCGACATGGAGCTGATTGGCATCCCGCACCGGATCGTGGTCAGTGACCGCGGCCTGGCCGATGGCAATCTGGAATACAAGAGCCGGACCGAAGCCGAGGCCCAACCGTTGCCGGTGGCTGACGTGCTGTCTTTCCTTCAGGCGCGTATTCGTCGCTGAAAACCAGATCAAGAGAAGTCATGTTCAAGCGAAACACCAGAGCCCTGGGGGGCGCCGCCTTGTGCGGCGCCCTGCTGGTCAGCGGCTGCGCCAACCAGATGTCGCAACGCAGTGAGCACGAGGAGCGGGTCGAGCGAAAGTTGCTCGACCACAGCCTGCAGATCGATGTCGGCGAGCCCAAAGTGCTGGAGCTGCCGCAACGCCGGGTTCGGATTCACGAGCAGAAGACGTTCGAGGTCACCGAATTCGAAGTCACACGGCGCTACGACCGCTACACGCCCTACCAGCCGTGGCGCAAACTCTATGAGATGCCACTGGGTGCCGTTGCCTTGGTGGCCGGCGCGGGCGCCAATGTGGCGAATATCTTCGCCCTCGGCAACCTGCCTGCGAGCATGACGCGCGATTGGCTGAGCTACGGCGTGGACGGCATCAACCCGTTCATGAACGTGCAATCCCACGGTCGTGCGCAACAGAACCTCGCGGCTATCGATGAAGTGCAGCGTGACAAGCGCCTGGAATATTCAAGCCTGCCCTGGAGCGAACGCCCGGTACAGGTCACCGCCGGCAAACAAACCCATGAACTGACCACCGACCGCGACGGCGTGCTGCGCCTGAACCTGTTGGACAGTCCGTTTGCCGAGCAGGACCTGAACCGCATCACCACCTTGAAAATCAGCGTGGAAGACGGCCAGGACGATGTGCACACGGATTCGACCCTGGCGGTCAGCAACACCCTGCGCGGCAAATTGCTGGAAGCCCATGGCCTGATCTATGACGATTTGGAAGACGACGAAGTCAACCAGTGGGTGCACCGGGTCAAGCGCCTCTCGGAGCTGGGCCTGGAAGAAGAAGCCAGCGAACTGGAGCAAAGCCTGATTGAACTGACGCGCAACGATCCGGAATTGCAGCAGGAGTTTTTGCAGGCACTGGCCAAGGATGCGGGGCGACTCGTCGCAGATCCTGGCGCACGCTGATCCCAGGCTGTTTTTGTAGGAGCGAGCTTGCTCGCGAAAAACTCACAGGCACCGCGTTCTTCCAGGAAACACGCGTTATCGTTGACGTTTTTCGCGAGCAAGCTCGCTCCTACAGGGGCACCCTGGGTTCTACCAGGAAAACTCGAGCTGTTCGTTACCGCTGCTCAAATCCAGCAACCTCACCCCAATCCCCAGCAACCGCACCGGTTTCCCCCCACGGTTAAATGCCTGGGTCATCAGCTGTTCATAACTCTCCAGATCCCGCCCTGCCCCGGCCTGCTCCAGAGTGGTCTGGGTAAAGTCATGAAACTTGACCTTCACGAACGGCTTGCCTGCCCGGTAGCTGCTGTCGATACGCGCCATGCGCCCCGCCAGGGTTTCCAGCAACTCGGGCAGCTTGGCCAGGCAGCTTGAAAGATCCGGCAAGTCCACATCGTAGGTATTTTCCACACTGATGGATTGCCGCCGGCTGTCGTTCTGCACCACGCGGTCATCGATCCCACGGGCAAGGCTCCAGAGACGCTCACCGAAACTGCCGAATTCGCGCACCAGTGCCAGCTTGTTCCACTCGCGCAGTTGCAGGCAATCTTCAATGCCCAGGCGCGCCAGCTTGTCGGCAGTGACCTTGCCCACACCGTGCAATTTACTCACCCGCAACTGCGAGACGAACTCTTCGACCTGGTCCGGGGTAATCACAAACAGGCCGTTGGGTTTCTTCCAGTCGCTGGCGATCTTAGCCAGAAACTTGTTGGGCGCAACGCCGGCGGACACGGTGATGTGCAACTGATTGGACACACGCCGGCGAATGTCCTGGGCGATGCGCGTGGCGCTGCCGCCAAAGTGCGGGCTGTCGGAGACGTCGAGGTAGGCTTCATCCAGCGACAACGGCTCGATCAGGTCGGTGTAGTCGCGAAAGATCGTCTGGATTTCCTTCGACGCTTCTTTATAGGCATCCATACGCGGCTTGACGATCGTCAGGTCCGGGCACAGCTTCAATGCGTGACGCGATGACATCGCCGAGCGCACCCCGTAAGCCCGCGCTTCGTAATTGCACGTAGCAATCACCCCGCGCCGGTCCGCCGAGCCACCGACAGCCAGGGGCTTTTGCGCCAGGCTCGGGTCGTCGCGCATCTCGATGGCGGCGTAGAAGCAATCACAGTCGACGTGGATGATTTTGCGCTGCGTCATATAAACGGGGTGTGAATCAACGGGTGGCCAGTATCGCATTCACCCCTGTATATAGCACCAGTAGTTTGAATCTTCCGTCCGAGCGGTAGGAAATATCTCAGATGAATTGGTTTTCTCAATCGAATTCAACCTTCCAATAGAGCTGGAAGCCCTGGCCTGACTGGCTCGGCGCCCTTTCGACACCTGCCTTGGAGAGCTAACCAATTGAACCACAAGCGCTTTTGTTCGATTTTAGGGTTGACACACTCGCGTTCCTCTGTAGAATGCCGACACACAGACGCGGGATGGAGCAGTCTGGTAGCTCGTCGGGCTCATAACCCGAAGGTCGTCGGTTCAAATCCGGCTCCCGCAACCAAACATCAAAAAAGGCTACTCGAAAGAGTGGCCTTTTTTGTGCGCGTGTATTTTTGATCGTTCCCACGCTCCGCGTGGTAACGCCGCCCTGGACGCTCCGCGTCCTGCTTTTTGCGCAATGTTGACGCAGAGCGTCACGGGATGCATTCCCACGCGGAGCGTGGGAACGATCATCGAAGCGCTGCAACGCATTGATTTATGAATAATTCGGACTTATTTGAGCCATTGCCGCATTAACGGTTGACACCTCGGCGCTGGACTGTAGAATGCCGCCCACAGACGCGGGATGGAGCAGTCTGGTAGCTCGTCGGGCTCATAACCCGAAGGTCGTCGGTTCAAATCCGGCTCCCGCAACCAAACATCAAAAAAGGCTACTCGAAAGAGTGGCCTTTTTTGTATCCGGTGAAAAAGTTCTTCTGAAACAATGGCATGGCATCTTTCATGAAACCGTAGACGGTTTGCAGAGTCCATCTCATTGCACGCTATGCGCTATGCTCAAGCACTACCCTCTACGACCAATGGCCGCAGTCGCCGCACTCGGTGATCCGCGTTAATATTTGTAATTATTTTGTCCATAGGGATTGGTAACTTGGCTGGATACCCCCATCCTGTCGCGCACAATCCACGAGGTGATTGATGCGCGCCAACTCGTCTGAACCACAAGACACCGTCACAGCGGAACAACCGATCCCTCCCACCCGTTTGCGTTGGTTGGATCTGTTGAGCAAATACCGTCAGCCCATCGGCCTGGCCGTGACCTTGCTGCTGTTTGCCATTGCCCTGATCGCCTGCCGACATCTGTTGTTGGAGCTCGATCTCTACGCCCTCCACGACTCGATCCTGGAAGTGCCCAAGCCTGCCTTGCTCGGCGCATTTGCGGCGGCGGTGGCCGGCTTCATCATTCTGTTGGGCTATGAGTTCTCCGGCGCACGTTATGCCGGCGTGAAACTGCCCGCCAAGACCCTGGCACTCGGTGGCTTCACCGCCTTTGCCATCGGCAACGCCATTGGCTTGTCGATGCTCTCGGGCGGCTCGGTGCGCTACCGTCTGTATGCACGCCACGGCATTGGTGCTTCGGAAGTCGCGCACATGACCGTGTTCGCCAGCCTGGCGCTGGGCTGCGCGCTCCCGCCCCTGGCCGCTTTGGCCACACTGAGCAACCTGCCGGCGGCCTCGACCTACCTGCATTTGTCGCAAAGCCTGCTCGGCGGTGTTGCCGGTGCCGTGCTGCTGTTGTCGGCCATGTTGTGTATCGGCATTTATCGCCGCCGCCTGCCGGAACAACCCTACCCGGATAACCTGTTGGTCAAGGCCGGGCGCCGCACCCTGCGCCTGCCGGGCCGTCGCTTGACGTTCCTGCAGTTGATCATCACCGCACTGGATGTCGCCGCCGCCGCCACCGTCCTGTATATGTTGCTGCCGGAAGCGCCGCCCTTCGGCCCGTTCCTGCTGGTGTACCTGCTGGCCCTGGCCGCCGGCGTGCTCAGCCATGTACCGGGTGGCGTGGGGGTGTTCGAAGCGATCCTGCTGGCGGCTTTCGCCGACAAACTCGGCGCTGCGCCACTGGCCGCCGCCCTGCTGCTGTACCGGATGATCTATGTGGTGTTGCCGCTGTTGATCGCCTGTATCTTCCTGCTGGTCAACGAGGCCCAGCGCCTGTTCCAGACCCAGCAAAGCCTGCGCGTCGCCTCCGGCCTTGCGGCACCGGTGCTGGCCGTACTGGTTTTTTTGTCCGGCGTGGTCCTGCTGTTTTCCGGCGCCACGCCGGAGATCGATTCACGCCTGGAAAACATCGGCTTCCTGATTCCCCACCGCCTGATTGACGCGTCGCACTTCGGCGCCAGCCTGATCGGCGTGCTGTGCCTGTTGCTGGCCCAAGGCTTGCGTCGACGTTTGTCGGCGGCCTGGATGCTGACCATGGTGCTGCTGCTGGTAGGCGCCCTGCTCTCGCTGCTCAAGGGCTTCGACTGGGAAGAAGCCAGTCTGATGACCATGACCGCCGTGCTGCTGGCGATCTTCCGACGCTCGTTCTACCGCGCCAGTCGCTTGACCGAACTGCCCTTCTCGCCGCTGTACCTGGTGGCCAGCGTATGCGTGCTGGGCGCGTCGATCTGGCTGCTGCTGTTCGCCTACCAGGACGTGCCCTACAGTCACCAACTGTGGTGGCAGTTCACCCTCGACGCCAACGCCCCGCGCGGCCTGCGTTCGTTGCTGGGCGCCGCCGTCCTGCTGGTGATCGTGTCGCTGACCTGGCTGCTGCGTACCGCGCGCCCGGTCATCCATCTGCCGACCCCGGACGAACTCGAACGCGCCTCCAAAATCCTGATGGCCTCGTCCCAACCCGACGGCGGCCTGGCACTGACCGGCGACAAGGCCTTGCTGTTCCACCCCAATGACGAAGCCTTCCTGATGTATGCCCGGCGCGGGCGCAGCCTGGTGGCCTTGTATGATCCGATCGGCCCGACCCAGCCGCGCGCCGAGATGATCTGGCAGTTCCGCGACCTGTGCGACATTCACCACGCACGGCCGGTGTTCTATCAAGTGCGCGCGGAGAACCTGCCGTACTACATGGATATCGGACTCACCGCGATCAAGCTGGGCGAAGAAGCCCGCGTCGACCTGAAACGCTTTGACCTGGAAGCCAAGGGCAAAGAGATGAAGGATTTGCGCTACACCTGGAACCGTGGCACCCGTGACGGTCTGTCCCTGGAGATCTGCGAGCCGGGCACCGCGCCGATGGATGAATTAAAAGTTATCTCGGACGCCTGGCTTACCGGTAAGAATGTGCGCGAAAAGGGCTTCTCCCTGGGCCGCTTCAGCGACGACTACCTCAAGCACTTCCGTATCGCGATCATTCGCTTCGAAGGGCGCCCGGTGGCCTTCGCCAACCTGCTCGAGACGTACAACCATGACCTGGCCAGTCTCGACCTGATGCGCGCCCACCCGGACGCACCGAAGCTGACCATGGAATTCATGATGGTCGGCCTGATTCAACATTATAAGAACCACGGCTACGCACGCTTCAGCCTCGGCATGGTGCCGTTGTCGGGCCTGCAACCCCGGCGTGGCGCACCACTGACCCAACGCTTGGGTTCGATGGTGTTCCGCCGTGGCGAGCAACTGTATAACTTCCAAGGTTTGCGCCGCTTCAAAGACAAGTTCCAGCCTGACTGGGAACCCCGTTACATGGCCGTGCCCGCAGGACTTGATCCGCTGGTGGCACTGGCCGATACCGCCGCCCTGATCGCGGGCGGCTTGACTGGATTGGTGAAACGCTGATGATTCGACGCTCCTGGCGGTATGTATTGGCTGTTGTAGTGCTGCTCGCGCTGGTCCTGGGCGGCGGCTACTGGTACTGGAACCGCCCCGCCCCACAGCCGACCCTGGAGCAGATGCCCCAGGCCGATGGCTCGGTGATGACCCGCGTAAGCCCTGCCGGCACGGTAAAGGCCCGCGTGGCAGTGGCCGTGATGGCCGACGAAACCCTGACCGACAGCCAACTGATCGCCCTCAGCCAGGGTGGCTCGGCGCAGCTCGTCCAGGTGATCCTGCCCAAGGATGACTGCAAGCTGCAGGAGCAAGCGCTGCAAAGCGCCCTGGCCCAGCTTAAAGGCCCGGCGACCCTGGTCAGCGGCATCGGCCCTGGCGCGGCGCTCGCCTGGCGCTGGCTGGCCACACAGAGCGACGACAAGGCCAACGCCATTTCCGTCGGCTTCGCCCTGAAACAGGAAGGCTGCAACGACCCGCTGCCGAAAACCGCCGCCCATGGCAACTGGCTGGTGGCCTGGAATGACAACCCCGACGATGAAAGCGCCAGCTTCGTACGTGACACACCGCGCGCCACCACCAGCATCAGCGACTACGACATTCATTACCCGCAAGTGCTGAACAACGAGCTGCGCAAGCAGCTGGTAGGTTCGGACAACGGCGGCCTGGCGATTCCAGTGGTGGAAGTGCCGGCCGGTCAGGCCAAGGACACCGTGACCCTGTTCCTCTCCGGTGACGGCGGCTGGCGTGACCTGGACCGTGACGTGGCCGGCGAAATGGCGAAGATCGGCTACCCGGTGGTCGGCATCGACACCCTGCGCTACTACTGGCAGCACAAAACCCCGGAACAAAGCGCCAAGGACCTGACCGAACTGATGCAGCACTACCGGCAGAAATGGGGCACCAAGCGCTTCGTGCTGACCGGTTACTCGTTCGGCGCCGACGTCCTGCCGGCCATCTACAACCGTATGCCGCCAAACGAACAGCAACGCGTCGACGCGATCATCCTGCTGGCCTTCGCCCGCACCGGCAGCTTTGAGATTGAAGTGGAAGGCTGGCTGGGCAACGCCGGCAAGGAAGCCGCGACCGGCCCGGAAATGGCCAAGCTGCCCCCCGAGAAAGTGGTGTGCATCTATGGTGCAGAAGAAGTCGACGAGAGTGGCTGCACGGACAAGACTGCCGTGGGCGAAGCCATGAAGCTGCCCGGTGGGCATCACTTCGATGAGAACTACCCGGCGCTGGCCAAGCGGTTGGTGGATATCATTGTGAAACACCAGGCCAAGGCCGAGTAATCCCAGGCTGCACACAAAACTAAATGTGGGAGGGGCGGTGCGACGATTCGACTTGCCCCCGATAGCGGTGGATCAGTCACTACATCATTGACTGACAGTCTGCCATCGGGGGCAAGCCCCCTCCCACAGTTGTATTGCATTGTCAGCTGGATCTAGCGCGGTTCGATATGCGCAATCATCAACTGCACTGTCTCATTCCCACGAAACTCGTTCACATCCAGCTTGTAGGCCAACTCCACCCAGCGCACGGTCGGGTTCGGCCAGACTTCACGGTCTACCCCAAACGCAATGCCATCAAGCTTCACCGACCCGCACTCGCTCTTGAGCACCACTTTCAAGTGCCGCTCGCCGACCACCCGCTGTTCCACCAGCTGAAACACACCGTGAAACAACGGCTCGGGAAAGTGTTGCCCCCACGGGCCGGCATGGCGCAGCGCGCGCGCCAGTTCCAAATGAAACTCTTCCACCGCCAGGGTGCCATCGGAGAGCAGGCGTCCGGTGAGGTCTTCTTCGCGCAGTTGCCGACGCACTTCGGCATCGAAAGCCTCGGCGAACAAGGGGAAATTCGCTTCGGGCAGGGTCAGGCCCGCCGCCATCGCGTGACCGCCGTATTTGGCGATCAGGTTGGGGTGCTGGCTGGCAACCACCGCCAGCGCGTCACGGATATGAAAGCCTTGTACCGACCGCCCGGAGCCTTTGAGCATGCCATCACCGGCATCGGCAAACGCGATGGTGGGACGGAAATAACGCTCTTTCATGCGCGACGCCAGAATCCCGATCACCCCCTGGTGCCACTCCGGGTCGAACAGGCACAAGCCGTACGGCATTGACTCCACCGGCAAATCCTTGAGTTGGGCCAGGGCTTCGCGCTGCATGCCCTGCTCGATGGATTTGCGGTCCTGGTTCATGCCATCCAACTGCGCGGCCATTTCCCGTGCCGCAGCCACATCGGTGGTCAGCAGGCATTCGATGCCCAGGCTCATATCATCCAGGCGCCCGGCCGCATTGAGCCGTGGGCCGAGAATGAAACCCAGGTCGGTGGAGGTGATGCGGGCATGGTCGCGCTTGGCCACTTCGAGGATCGCCTTGATCCCCGGCCGTGCGCGACCGGCGCGGATACGCTCCAACCCTTGATGCACCAGGATGCGGTTGTTGGCGTCCAGCGGCACCACGTCGGCGACGCTGCCCAGGGCGACCAGGTCGAGCAGTTCACCAATGTTCGGCTGCGGGCTGTTGTCATACCAGCCGAGGCTGCGCAAACGAGCGCGCAGGGCCATCAGTACGTAGAAGATCACGCCCACACCGGCCAGTGCCTTGCTGGGGAACGTACAGCCTGGCTGGTTCGGATTGACGATCGCGTCCGCCGCAGGCAGTTCGTCGCCCGGCAAGTGGTGATCGGTCACCAGCACCTTCAGCCCCGCCGCCTTCGCCGCCGCCACGCCTTCGACACTGGAGATACCGTTGTCCACCGTGATCAGCAACTGCGGCTCGCGCTGCAGCGCCACCGCAACGATCTCCGGCGTCAGGCCGTAGCCGTATTCGAAACGGTTGGGCACCAGGTAATCGACATGGGCCGCACCGAGCAAACGCAGGCCCAGTGTACCTACGGTGCTGGCGGTGGCGCCGTCGGCGTCGAAGTCACCGACGATCAGGATGCGCTGGCGTTGTTCCAGCGCCGTCACCAGCAGATCGACGGCGGCATCGATGCCCTTGAGCTGCTGATAGGGAATCAACCGCGCCAGGCTCTTGTCCAGCTCGGCTTCCGATTGCACCCCGCGCGCGGCGTAGAGACGGGTCAGCAGCGGTGGCAATTCACCGAGGAATGGCAGGACGGCGGGCAAGGGACGGGGATCGATACGCATACGGGGGTGATGACTTCTCTACTGATTCAACGGATAAACAACAATTCAAAATTCAACAAAGATCAAATGTGGGAGGGGCGGTGCGACGATTCGGCTTGCCCCCGATAGCGATCTATCAGCCAGCTTATCTGTAGCTGATCCACCGCTATCGGGGGCAAGCCCCCTCCCACATTTTCTTCAATCACGCCCGCCCACCAGCCACTGCAACTGCACTTCATGCTGGCCACGGTCATCGGTGACGAAGATCGTACCTTCGCTGATCATCACATCCCACTTGATCACGCGCGGCATGTCCTTGGCCAGCACCTCCAGAATCTCCTGCGGCACGGCAGCGATGTGCACGTTCTTGAGGTTATTCGCCACCGGCACCACCTTGCCTTCCCACACCCGCAGGCTGCCGTATGCCAGCAGGCTGGTGCGTTCGGTGCGACGCGAGCACCAGGTCAGGCGGTCTGCATCCGGCTGGCCGACTTCGATCCAGTGCAACACCCGATCATCCAGGCTCTTTTCCCACAGGGCCGGCTCGTCGACATCCGACAAGCCACGGCCGAACGCCAACTGCTCGTTGTACCAGAGGGCGTAGGCCAGCAGGCGCACAGTCATGCGTTCTTCGGTTTCCGAAGGGTGGCGGGCGATGGTCTGTTTGACGCTCTCGTACACCGAACGGTCAAGGTCGGTGAGGTTGAGTTCGAATTTGTAGGTCGTGGACGGCTGGGCCATGAACGGGCTCTGGAGACAGGGAAAGACGGCCAGTCTAACCGATGGCGAGGCCAATCAACGAATACTGCGCTGCATCCAGGCTGCCCGCCTATGTTAAAAAGCAGTACGTCACCGTCCCGCGCGCTCAAGGATCCCCATGTCGCTTAATGCCAAACCGCTTGCCGGCCTGAAAGTCATCGAACTCGGCACCCTGATTGCCGGCCCGTTTGCCTCACGTATCTGCGCCGAGTTCGGCGCCGAAGTGATCAAGGTCGAATCCCCGGACGGCGGCGACCCGCTGCGCAAATGGCGCAAATTGTATGAAGGCACCTCGCTGTGGTGGTTCGTGCAGGCGCGTAACAAGCAGTCGCTGACCCTCAACCTCAAGCACCCGGATGGCCTGGCGATCCTCAAGCAATTGCTGGCCGACGCCGACATCCTGATCGAAAACTTCCGCCCCGGCGTGCTGGAAAAACTCGGCCTGGGCTGGGAAACCCTGCACGCACTGAACCCAAGGCTGGTGATGGTGCGCCTTTCCGGCTTCGGCCAGACCGGGCCAATGAAAGACCAGCCGGGGTTTGGCGCGGTGGGCGAGTCCATGGGCGGCCTGCGCTACATCACCGGCTTCGAAGACCGCCCGCCCGTGCGCACCGGGATTTCCATCGGTGACTCGATTGCCGCGCTGTGGGCGGTGATCGGCGCGCTGATGGCCCTGCGTCATCGTGAAGTCAACGGCGGTCTGGGCCAGGTGGTCGACGTGGCGCTGTACGAAGCCATCTTCGCCATGATGGAAAGCATGATTCCCGAGTTCGATGTGTTCGGCTTCATTCGCGAACGCACCGGCAATATCATGCCCGGTATTACGCCCTCCTCGATCCACACCAGCGCCGACGGCAAACATGTGCAGATTGGCGCCAACGGCGATGCGATCTTCAAGCGCTTCATGGCCGCCATTGGCCGTGACGACCTGGCGAACGACCCGGCGCTTGCCAGCAATGACGGGCGTGACAGCCGCCGAGATGAGCTGTACGGGGTGATCGATCGCTGGGTCAACGCCCTGCCGCTGGAGCAGGTCATGGCGCAGTTGAACCAGGCCCAAGTGCCCGCCAGCCGCATCTACAGTGCCGAGGACATGCTGGGCGACCCGCAATTCCTCGCCCGGGAAATGTTCCTCAGCGCGCAACTGCCGGGTGGCAAGGATTTCAAGATGCCCGGCATCGTGCCCAAGCTGTCGGATACGCCAGGCAGCTGTGAATGGGTGGGTCCGCAATTGGGCGAGCACAACGGTGTGCTGCTCAACGCCCTGGGCTATGACGCGGCGGCCATCGCCCGCTTGCGTGCGGATGGCGCGATCTGAGCGCGCCGCAGTGCCAAATTCCAGGCAAAAAGAAACCCCGAGGAGTGGGGAGACAACTCGGGGTTAAACGTGATCTACAAAGACCAGTACAACAAGCCACAAACACCGGAGCACAATGTTTGCTCTTGCTGTTACAAACTCTGACCGGCCGTGTTGTAGGAAGTTTCGAAGGATAAATAATTCTTCATGCGCAGACCGGGGTTCGCGTCATGGCGGCGTTTCGCAAGGCTGCGATGACCGAGGGCTCGAGTCGACCTTCAGCGATTTTCAAATCGCGCAGCAGGCAATCCACCACATCCACCAGCGCGCGTTTGTCGGTCAACTGAGCGCGGTTGACTTCGCGCTCGACCATGATGGCGCCACCGGGGTTCTTCACGGTCACCAGGCATTCGCCCTGCACACCAGAGGTGGTCAGCGTAACCAGATAAGGGCTCAGTGCTTCTTCGAGCAACAGGCTGATACTTTCCATCTCGATCACCACTCAATAGTTCGGGAACAATCGTTTCAACGGGTGCTGCATCTCTCCTAAGTGACTGGTCGTAACGTAGGAAAGTTCGCTTTTTCGTCTTTCAAGGGTTGTGCGGGGATGACGTATCCAGCATGCGCTTGCAACATGACAGGTAAAAAACGGCGGCACATAACTGCTTACGCAATGGGTTGCGGTTTTGGGCTACGCCGAGCGCGCAGGCCAGGCGTGAATCCTATACTCGGTGAGCGCTGATCACCCTGCCGTGCAGGCAGAGTGCATGTCATAAGGCCCTTATTGCGAAGGATGAAAATGATGTTGGAACAAAATGAACAGCAAGCATCGATGGAGAGGATGCATGCCGATGTAAGGCGCATCTATGCCGAAATATCACGCATGCAGGCTGAGCAAGATAAGCTCAAATCGGAATCACTGAAGATAAATTGCGAAACTTTCTGGTACCCCATGGGCGTAGCGATGGCCGTGGTCGCAACGATCGCCTCAATCACTGGAGTGGCTATTAAACTGCTCCTGTAAACAGCACGTTGCCGGGCCTGCCAGAAACAAAAAACGCCGCTGACCCAGGGAAGGGAAAGCGGCGTTGTTGTCTACGCGGTGCGCCTTACAGCGGCTTGCCCCGATTGCCATGCTGGCTGACAAACGCCTGCACAGTCTTCAGGTCGTTAGCCAGCACCGTGCAACGCTCTTCGCGCTCGAACAGATCAGCCAGGTGCTCCGGCAACTCCAGGGCCTTGCCAACACCGGCCTTTTCCACCGCCTCGGGGAATTTGACCGGGTGTGCGGTGCCAAGGATCACCATGGGGATATCCAGGCTGCGACGGCACTCGCGGGCGGCCTTCACACCGATGGCCGTGTGCGGGTCAAGCAACTCGCCGGTCTGGGCGTAGACCTCGGCGATGGTTTCGCAGGTCTGCGCATCGTCCACGGCCAGGGAGTCGAACAGCTTGCGGGTTTCGGTCCAGCGCTCCTGCTCGACGCTGAAGCCGCCACCTTGCTTGAAACTGCTCATCAGTTCGGCCAACGCCGCGCCATTGCGGCCATGCATGTCGAACAGCAGGCGTTCGAAGTTCGACGAGACCATGATGTCCATCGACGGCGACAGCGTGGCGTGCAGGGTTTCCTTGACGTACTGATTGCCGCTCATGAAGCGGTGCAGGATGTCGTTGCGATTGGTCGCGACGATCAACTGATTAATCGGCAGGCCCATGTTGCGCGCCAGGTAGCCGGCGAAGATGTCGCCGAAGTTGCCGGTCGGCACCGAGAACGACACTGAACGCGCCGGGCCGCCCAACTGCAGGGAGGCGTGGAAGTAGTAGACGATCTGGGCCATGATCCGCGCCCAGTTGATCGAGTTCACCGCCACCAGGCGCGTGCCCTTGAGGAAACTCTGGTCGGCGAAGCTGTTCTTGACCATTTCCTGGCAGTCATCGAAGTTGCCTTCGATGGCGATGTTGTGGATGTTCTCACCGAAAATGGTGGTCATCTGGCGACGCTGCACCTCCGACACGCGCTTGTGCGGGTGCAGGATGAAGATGTCGACGTTTTCGCAGTGCTTGCAGCCTTCAATGGCCGCCGAACCGGTATCGCCGGAGGTAGCGCCGATGATCACTACGCGCTCGCCGCGTTTTTCCAGCACGTAGTCGAGCAGGCGACCCAGCAATTGCAGGGCAAAGTCCTTGAACGCCAGGGTCGGGCCATGGAACAGCTCAAGCACCCACTCGTTGCCGTTCAACTGGCGCAGGGGTGCAATGGCGCTGTGGGAAAACACGCCGTACGTCTCTTCCAGGATCTTCTTGAAATCCGCGTCCGGAATGCTGCCGGTGACGAACGGGCGCATCACCCGGAACGCCAGCTCGTGGTAAGGCAGGCCGGCCCAGGAAGCGATTTCTTCCTGGGTGAAGCGTGGCAGGTTTTCCGGCACGTACAGGCCGCCGTCAGTGGCAAGGCCCGCCAGCAGAACGTCTTCGAAATTCAGGGCCGGTGCCTGGCCGCGGGTGCTGATATAGCGCATAGGGGCAAACCTTCGGTTTGGGCTTCAAGCTTCAAGTTACAAGCGGCAAGTTAGAGCGAATCGGCTTTTACTTGCAGCTTGCAGCTAACCGCTTGCAGCTGAATTAATTCAAATGTTCGACGCGGATACGGACCACCGGCCCTACTACGCCCTGGAGCGCTTCAAGAGCCCGAATGGCATCGTTGATATGCTGCTCGAGCACGCGATGGGTCAGCAGGATCATCGGCACCTGGCCGTTCTGCTCCTCGACTTCCTTCTGCATGATCGACTCGATGTTGATCCCGCGCTCCGACAGGATGCTCGCCACCTGGGCCAGCACGCCAGGATGATCCTGGGCCTGGATGCGCAGGTAGTAGGCACTTTCGCAGGCTTCGATCGGCAGGATCGGGTGGGCCGACAGCGAATCCGGCTGGAAGGCCAGGTGCGGCACGCGGTTTTCCGGGTCGCTGGTCATGGCGCGAACCACGTCCACCAGGTCGGCGATTACCGACGAAGCGGTCGGCTCCATCCCGGCACCGGCGCCGTAGAACAGGGTGGAACCGGCGGCGTCACCGTTGACCATCACCGCGTTCATCACGCCATTGACGTTGGCGATCAGGCGGTCGGCGGGGATCAGTGTCGGGTGCACACGCAATTCGATACCGGCCGGGGTGCTGCGCGCCACACCGAGGTGCTTGATGCGGTAGCCCAGGGCTTCGGCGTAGTTCACGTCGGCGGTGGTCAGTTTGGTGATGCCTTCGGTGTAGGCCTTGTCGAACTGCAGCGGGATGCCAAAGGCGATGGACGCCAGGATGGTCAGCTTGTGCGCCGCATCGATACCTTCCACGTCAAAGGTCGGGTCGGCTTCGGCATAACCCAGGGCCTGGGCTTCAGCCAGCACGTCTTCGAAGGTGCGGCCCTTTTCGCGCATTTCGGTCAGGATGAAGTTACCGGTGCCGTTGATGATGCCGGCCACCCAATTGATGCGGTTGGCGGACAGGCCTTCACGAATCGCCTTGATCACCGGGATGCCGCCGGCCACGGCGGCTTCGAACGCTACGATCACGCCCTTCTCACGGGCCTTGGCGAAGATTTCGTTACCGTGCACGGCGATCAGCGCCTTGTTGGCGGTGACCACGTGCTTGCCGTTCTCGATGGCCTTGAGCACCAGCTCGCGGGCCACGGTGTAGCCGCCTACCAGCTCGATGACAATATCGATGTCAGGGTTGGTGGCCACGGCGAACACATCGTTGGTAATCGCAATACCGGTCGTTTCGAACTGAGGCTTTGGCGAACGCGTGGCGATCTGCGCCACTTCAATCTCGCGCCCTGCACGGCGGGAAATTTCTTCGGCGTTACGCTGAAGTACGTTGAAGGTGCCGCCACCGACGGTCCCTAACCCACAGATGCCTACTTTGACCGGTTTCACTGAAAACTCCCCATGAAACGGCCGACGCGAGGTCGGCCGTGGAACACCGCCGCACAACTGCGGCTCTCAATTAATGACCCGCCGACGGTTCGGCGGATCATGCTCGTCAAAGGCTCGACGATTAATGCTTACTTGGCACCCAGTGCCAGTTTGGCAACTTGTGGTGCCGGCTGGTAGCCCGGAATCACTTGGCCGTCGGCCAAAACGATGGCCGGTGTGCCGTTCACACCGATGGACTGGCCCAGGGCGAACTGCTTGGAAACCGGATTGGCGCATTTGGCCGCCTTGATTTCCTTGCCATCGACCATCTTGTCCATGGCCGCCTTCTTGTCGGCCGAGCACCAGACCGCCTGCAACTGCTCATCACCCGGCGAACCGAGGCCCTGGCGTGGGAACGCGACGTAGCGCACTTCCACACCGAGCTTGTTCAGCGCCGGCACTTCGGCGTGCAGCTTGTGGCAGTACGGGCAGGTGGTGTCGGTGAACACGGTGATGTGGGTCTTGGTCTCGCCGATGGCCGGGTACACCACGGTCTCAGCCACCGGAATACCGTTGATCAGCTTGGACACGCCGAGGCGCTCGGCTTTCTCGGTCAGGTTGACCGGTTTGCCGTCCTTGAGCTGGAACAGGTAGCCCTGAACGATGTACTGGCCGTCGGCACTGGCGTACAGCACGCGGCTGCCCTTGAGCTTGACTTCATACAGACCGGCCATGGGGCTGGCGCTGATGCTTTCGATGGGGGTATCGAGTTGCAGGTTGACCAGGCTCTTGCGAATGGCCTGCTCAGCCGCATCGTCGGCGACGGCAAAGGTGGAAACCAACGCAATGGCTGCGGCGGCAATAATCTGGGTCAAGCGCATGGTAACTCCTGAAGGCAGATGCAGGGACGGGTGCCGCCACGCCGATTGGAAACCGGGGTGTGGACCGTCGCCTTTGCGAACCGACAAAGCCTACCACAGTTGGGCCGCAGGGCAGCCCGCAGCCGGAAAAATCGGGATTTTTCAGCCGCGTGGATGGTGCCTGGCGTGCATCTCCTGCAAGCGCGCCCGTGCCACATGGGTGTAGATCTGGGTGGTGGATAAGTCGCTGTGGCCGAGCAACATCTGTACCACGCGCAGATCCGCGCCATGGTTGAGCAAGTGGGTGGCGAACGCATGACGCAAGGTATGCGGCGACAGGGACTTGCCGATCCCGGCCACTTTGGCCTGGTGCTTGATCCGGTGCCAGAAGGTCTGGCGGGTCATCTGCTCGCCGCGCAGGCTGGGGAACAGCACATCGCTGGGGCGGCCACCGAGCAGCTCGTGACGCGCATCGCGCAGGTAACGCTCGACCCACACAATCGCCTCCTCGCCCATCGGCACCAGGCGCTCCTTGCTGCCCTTGCCCATTACCCGCAACACGCCCTGGCGCAGGTTGACCTGCTCCAGGGTCAGGCTGATCAGCTCGGTAACCCGCAGCCCGCAGGCGTAGAGCACTTCCAGCATGGCGCGGTCGCGCTGGCCGATGGCCTCACTGAGATCCGGCGCGGCCAACAGAGCCTCCACGTCAGCTTCCGACAAGGATTTAGGAAGAGGCCTACCTAATTGCGGCATATCCACTTGTAGAGTTGGATCGACTGCGATGAGCTTTTCACGCAACAGGTAGCGATAAAAGCCACGTACACCGGAGAGAAATCTCGCGGTGGATCGCGGCTTGTAATGTTGCTCGAGGCGCCAGGCCAAGTGATCGAGGATCAGCTCGCGCCCGGCATTGATCAGCTCCAGGTTTTTCTCCTGCAGCCACCCGTTGAACAGGGCCAGGTCGCTGCGGTAAGCCTGGCGCGTGTTGTCGGAGAGGCCTTTTTCCAACCAAAGGGCGTCAAGGAAGCGGTCGATCAGGGGGTGGTCAATGGCGGGCATGGTTACTCAAGCGACGCGGCACGGGGCTCGGCGCCCTTTTATTTAGTGAACTGTGGCAAGGGCCACTAGTCTTTCATAGCCCGCTACTTCTAGGAACAGGAAGCTTTAATGAACGAACAACAGATCTTGTTGGCTTTCGGCGGTATCGGTGTGGCCGCGCTCGGCTGCCAATGGCTGGCCTGGCGCCTGAAATTGCCGGCGATTCTGTTTCTGTTATTGAGCGGAATCCTGGCAGGGCCGGTACTTGGCTGGCTCGACCCGCAGGAAATGTTCGGCCCGTTGCTGATGCCACTGGTGTCGCTGGCCGTCGCATTGATCCTGTTTGAGGGCAGCCTGACGCTGCATCTGTCGGAATGGAAGGAAATCGGCAGCGTGGTTCACCGACTGGTGACCCTTGGCGCACTGACGACCTGGGCGGTGATTACCCTGGCAACCCACTGGCTGTTGGGTTTCGACTGGATGCTGGCGCTGCTGTTCGGCACCCTGACGCTGGTCACAGGCCCGACGGTCATCGTGCCGATGTTGCGCGTGGTACGCCCCAAGGCGTCCATCGCCAACATCCTGCGCTGGGAAGGGATCGTCATCGACCCCATCGGTGCGCTGCTGGCCGTGGTGGTCTACAGCTTTATCATCGCCAGCGCCTCGGGCGATGGCTTGAGTCACAGCCTGCTGACCTTTGGCGGCGTCATCCTGTGCGGCAGCCTGTTCGGGATTGCCGGCGGCTGGGTGCTGGGCCTGGTGATGCGCCGCCAGTGGTTGCCGGAATACCTGCACAACCTGGCCACCCTGGCGGCGGTACTGGGGGTGTTCATCGCCTCCAATCAGGTCATGCATGAGTCCGGCCTGCTGGCGGTGACACTGATGGGCATGTGGATGGCGAACATGAAGGGCGTGGACGTGCGGCACATCCTGCACTTCAAGGAGAACCTCAGCGTCCTGTTGATTTCCGGCTTGTTTATCCTGCTGGCGGCGCGCCTGGACCTGAACGCATTGATCGCCCTGGGGCCGTTTGTGCTGATTCTGCTGCTGATCATTCAGTTCATTGCGCGCCCGCTGAACGTTGCTGTGTCGACCGTCGGCTCGAAACTGAGCTGGCGCGAACGCGCACTGCTGGCCTGGATCGCCCCGCGCGGGATTGTGGCCGCAGCGGTGTCGGCGATTTTTGCGATTCGCCTGGATGAGGCCGGCCACGAAGGTGCGTTGTTGCTGGTGCCGCTGACGTTTGCGGTGATTATCGGCACGGTGGTGCTGCAAAGCGCGACTGCGCGCCCTCTGGCGCGCTTGCTGAAAGTGGCCGAGCCCGCGCCAAGCGGCTTTCTGATCGTCGGCGCGAACGCCCCGGCCCGCATCCTCGGCAAAGCCCTGCAACAGTTGGGCAGCCGAGTGCTGCTGACCGATTCAAGCTGGGAAAACATTCGCGCCAGCCGCATGGAAGGGCTGCCGACCTACTTCGGCAACCCGGCATCACAGCATGCCGAGTCCCATCTGGACCTGGTCGGTCTCGGGCATTTGCTCGCGCTGTCCCCTTCCGGCGAATTGAACACCCTGGCCACCATGCGCTTTCGTCATGACTTCGGGCATCGCCTGTTCGCCTTGGCCAACAGCCAGGAAAGCCGTCGCACCGACAAGCACCGGGCCAGCGGCGAGCACCGTGGGCACTTGCTGGGCAGCCAGCCGCTGAGCTACACCAAGCTCGCCAGCCTGCTGGGGCAAGGCGCCGAGCTGTATACCACGCAGCTGACCGATGGGTTTGGCTGGAGCGATTACCAGGCACTGCATGGGGAACGGGCGACGCTGCTGTTTGCCCGCGATAACAGCGGCTGGGTGCATGTGGTCACGCCTGAGAGCGATATGAAACCGTTGGCGGGATGGACATTACTGGCAGTCATTCAGCCTGGTCAGGCCTGAGGGCGCACGGCACAAATCGCAGGCACAAAAAAGCAGCCCGTAGGCTGCTTTTTTCTGCATCGGGAAGCTGGACTTAAGCCAGTTTTTCCTTGATGCGAGCTGCTTTACCGGACAGGTCACGCAGGTAGTACAGCTTGGCTTTGCGTACGTCACCGCGACGTTTCACAGCCATGCTGTCGATTTGCGGGCTGTAGGTCTGGAAAGTACGCTCTACGCCAACACCGTTGGAGATTTTACGAACAGTGAAAGCACTGTTCACACCACGGTTACGCTTGGCGATTACCACGCCTTCGAACGCTTGCAGACGCGAACGGTCGCCTTCCTTCACTTTCACCTGAACGACAATGGTGTCGCCCGGGGCAAAGGTAGGGATCTCTTTGGTCATCTGCTCTGCTTCGAGTGCAAGGATGATTTTGTTAGTCATGCTGTGCTCCTAAGGTAAGTCAATGGACCTACCATCGATACGTTGTTAACTATCGTCCCGCGCGAGGATGTATTCCTCGAGCAGCTTCTTCTCTTCTCCAGAAAGCGAGCGGCTTTCCAGAAGATCGGCGCGTCGTTCATAGGTCCGACCAAGGGACTGCTGTAAACGCCAACGCCGGATGTGTGCGTGATTGCCACTTAGCAATACGTCGGGAACACGCTGATCCGCATACACCTCCGGACGGGTGTAGTGCGGGCAATCCAGCAAACCATCCGTGAAGGAATCTTCCTCCGCGGAGTCCGCATGCCCTAAAGCTCCAGGCAGCAGTCGTGTAACCGCATCTATCAGGACCATCGCCGGCAGCTCGCCGCCAGACAGGACATAGTCCCCAATCGACCACTCTTCATCGACATGAGCTTCAATAAAACGCTCGTCAATGCCTTCATAGCGACCGGCAATCAGGATCAGTGCCTCCTCATTCGCCAGTTCGCCTACCGCAGCCTGTTTCAGCTGACGGCCTTGAGGGGACAGGTAAATAACCTTCGCCTTCTCCCCGGCGGCTGCCTTGGCCTGGGCCAACGCGTCTTCCAGGGGCTTGATCTTCATCACCATGCCCGGGCCACCGCCAAATGGGCGATCGTCCACAGTGTGATGTCGATCCGTCGTGTAGTCTCGCGGGTTCCAACAGGTAAGCTGCAACAGCCCCTGTTTCACCGCCCGACTGGTGATGCCGTACTCGCTGATGGCGGAGAACATCTCGGGAAACAAACTGATCACTTCAATGCGCAAATTAGCCACGCTTAGAAGTCCGCGTCCCATTCCACCTTCATCTCGCCCGCTGCGAGGTCGACGGCCAACACGCACTGCCCGGTATAGGGCAACAGGCGTTCGCGATCATCCAGGCTGCCAGCGCAAGGCTTGACCACCATTACATCATTGGCGCCGGTTTCCAGAAGATGATCGATTTTCCCGAGCAGTTGCCCGAGTTGATCAATAACCTTCAGACCTTCCAGCTGGTACCAGTAGTACTCGCCGTCGGTCAATTCAGGGAACAGGTTGCGCGGCACGCAGATCTCATAACCAGCCAGAAGACGAGCTTCTTCACGATCATCAAGACCCTTGAGCTTTGCGACCAGGAACTTGTCGCTCCCGCGTCCACTGACCAGCTCGACCTGTTTCACGCTGCCTTCGCGCTTAAGCGTCCAGGTTTTGTACTGCAACAGGTTTTCAGTCGGATCAGTAAAGGAATACACCTTCACTTCGCCGCGAACGCCATGAACAGAGTAAATCTTGCCGATAACGATCAAATCATCAGCAACAGTTGGCGTCGCGTTCATATTGCTCAGGCTGCGGCCTTAGCCGAGTCTTTCAACAGCTTGGCAACGCGCTCGGATGGCTGTGCACCAACGCTCAGCCAGTAGGCTACGCGCTCTTGGTTCACGGACAGACGAACTTCCTGACCGCGAGCGATCGGGTTGAAGAAGCCAACTTGTTCCTTGTGAGAGCCGTCACGTGGGTTGCGGCTGTCAGTTACGGTCAAGTGGTAAAACGGGCGCTTTTTGGAGCCGCCAAGGGCAAGACGGATTGTTAGCATGTGAACATCGTTCCTGTAGTCGGTGCTGCAAATCTAAATGCACAGCGGGCATAGGTGCCCGAAAGGCCGCATATTCTAAGGAATATCCGGACTTTTGCAAATGTCTTTTTCCGGCGCCTACCCGCGTGCCATTCAGATCTGCTATAGAGCCGTCGGTTAAAACGGCAGGTCAGCGCCCGCCAATGGCGGGTTTGCTGGAGATCCCGCATCCCTGCGGGTCGGAGCGCAAGCTGGGCTCGCGCTCGAATTCTTTACATCTTGGGCATGCCGCCGCCGGGCAACATACCGCCCATGCCGCGCATCATCTTGGCCATGCCGCCCTTGGCGGAGAATTTCTTCATCATCTTCTGCATCTGCTTGTGCTGCTTGATCAAGCGACCGATGTCCTGCACCTGGGTGCCGGAACCCATGGCGATCCGGCGTTTGCGCGAACCGCTGATCAGCTCAGGGTCGCGGCGCTCGGCCGGGGTCATGGAGTTGATGATGGCTTCCATCTGCTTGAACTGCTTCTCTGCCGCGCCCTGGGCGTTGCCCATTTGCGCCAGGTTCACGCCGCCGATGTTCGGCAGCTTGTCCATCAGCCCGCCAAGGCCACCCATGTTCTTCATTTGTTGCAGCTGATCGCGGAAGTCTTCGAGGTCGAAGCCCTTGCCCTTCTTCAGCTTTTTGGCCAGTTTGTCGGCCTTGTCCTTGTCGAGCGTGGCTTCGGCCTGCTCGATCAGGCTGAGCACGTCGCCCATGCCGAGGATGCGCGAGGCGATACGCTCGGGGTGGAACGGCTCGAGCGCGTCGCTCTTCTCGCCCATGCCGATGAACTTGATCGGCTTGCCGGTGATGGCACGTACCGACAGCGCGGCACCGCCACGGGCGTCGCCGTCGACCTTGGTGAGGATCACGCCGGTCAGCGGCAGCGCGTCACCGAAGGCCTTGGCGGTGTTGGCCGCATCCTGGCCGGTCATGGCGTCGACCACGAACAGCGTCTCGACCGGGTTGATCGCGGCATGCAGCGCCTTGATCTCGCCCATCATCTCTTCATCGATGTGCAGGCGACCGGCGGTATCGACGATGACCACGTCGATGAACTTGAGTTTGGCTTCTTTAATGGCCGCGTTGGCAATGTCGACCGGCTTCTGGCTCAGGTCCGACGGGAAGAAGGTCACGCCCACTTCGCCCGCGAGCATTTCCAACTGCTTGATGGCCGCCGGACGGTATACGTCGGCCGACACCACCATCACGGACTTCTTCTTGCGCTCTTTGAGGAAGCGCGCCAGCTTGCCGGCGGTGGTGGTCTTGCCCGCACCCTGCAGACCGGCCATCAGCACAACGGCCGGCGGCACGGCGCTGAGGTTCAGGTCTTCATTGGCTGCGCCCATCAGGCTTTCGAGTTCGGCCTGGACGATCTTCACGAAGGCCTGGCCCGGGGTCAGGCTGCGCGACACTTCGGTGCCGACCGCGCGTTCCCTGACCGAGTTGACGAAATCCTTCACCACCGGCAAGGCCACGTCGGCTTCCAGCAACGCCATGCGCACTTCACGCAGGGTGTCTTTAATATTGTCCTCGGTCAGCTTGGCCTTGCCGGTTACATGGCGCAGCGTCTGCGAGAGACGGTCAGTCAGGTTTTCAAACATGCGCGATCCTTTCAGGCCCTATTCAACGAAATGCATTGGTAGACCGAGGTAATGGCGGCCCAGGCTGTGGTAAATCGCTATTAAACATAGCGCTCGGCAAGCCTGCGGCGTGGGCAGGTCGCGGATTATAGCGAAGACTGCGCCCGTGCACACCCGCTGTCTGGCGGGGGAGTCTTTCGTGCGGCGCGGGTGTGTGCCAAACTCAGCGCCTTTCGGGCTTGTCTATCAGGATTTATGCTCCCCTTGTCACCCAGTTTGCTACCCAGCCTCGCCGCCGCCCTCTTGTATGCCGCTGCGACCCTCTATCAGGGCTCTCGTCTGGCCCAAGGCGCCAAAGCGGACAAACGTCTGCTGACAGGCCTTGGCGTCCTCGCCCTGCTGGCTCATGCCGCCAGTCTGTTTACGCACCTGATGACCCCGGTCGGCCTGGGCCTGGATTTTTTCAGCGCCGCCAGCCTGATCGCCGCCGCCGTGATCGCACTGACGCTGCTGGCGTGCTACCGGATTCCGGTCGAGAACCTGCTCGTGCTGCTGTTCCCCCTGGGCGTGCTCACGGTGCTGCTGGCGCAATTCGCCCCCACCGGCACCGTACAGGTGATCGATGAAGAGCCGGGCATCCTCGCGCACATCCTGTTGTCGATCCTCGCCTACGGCATGTTCACCATCGCGGTGTTCCAATCGCTGCTGGTACTGCTGCAAGACCACCAGCTCAAGCACAAGCACCCCTCCGGGTTGATCAAGAACTTCCCGCCGCTGCAAACCATGGAAAGCCTGTTGTTCGGGTTCCTGTGGGCCGGCTGGACATTGTTGTCGCTGTCGCTGATCTCCGGCTGGCTGTTCGTCGAGAACCTGTTCGCCCAGCACCTGGTGCACAAGACCTTGCTCGCCTGCCTGGCCTGGATCGTGTTCAGCGTGTTGCTGTGGGGTCGCAACCGCCTCGGCTGGCGCGGGCACAAAGCCATCCGCTGGACCCTGGCCGGTTTCTGCCTGCTGATGCTGGCCTATTTCGGCAGCAAGCTGGTTCGCGAATACATCCTGCATATCTGACGAGCGGCGATCATGGACAACTTGCCCCTTGGGCCGATGCTCGCCGTAATTGCCCTGCTGCTTTTATGGGCGGCGCTGTTTACCGCCATCGAAGCCGCGCAACAACACCTGCTGGCCCTGCGCCCCGGCACACGCCAGGGTGACAAGGCGGCCGCACGCCTGAGTTTCCCGCGCCACAGCCTGATCCTGTGCAACAGCCTGAGCCGCGCAGCCGTGGTCATCCTCTGCACACTGCTGGCGATCCATGCCTGGGCGCAGAACGGGCCATGGCTCGGCGGGTTGATCGCCTGCGCATTGCTGCTGATCCTCGCCGACTACCTGCCCCGCGCCCTGGCTACCCGCTATCCGCACGCCATACTGGGTTTCGGCAATGCGCTGCTGGGCGTGCCGCTGAAAATCCTGTATCCCGTGGCCTGGCTGCTCAATGGCATCAGCCTGATGCTGCTGCGCCCGTTCGCGCGCAAGGCCGGCGTGGTGAGAAACAGCGACGAGCCTTCGTCCGACCACCACGACGAACCGCACCCTGATGCCGATGAAGAGCCTATGCTCGGCATGCCTGGCATCCATGCCCTGGACAACATCACCGTCAATGACATCCTGGTGCCGCGCAGCGAAGTGGACGGCATCAACCTGGATGACACGATCGAGGACATCATCGAGCAACTGCGCACTTCCCAACGCACGCGGTTGCCGGTGTTCCACAGCGACATCAACCAGGTCGAAGCGGTGCTCAACACACGGCAGATCCAGCACCTGCTGTCCGACGCCAGCCTGACCAAGGAAGCGCTGCTGGCCGCCTGCCACGAACCCTACTTCGTGCCGGAAAGCACGCCGTTGCAGCTGCAACTGCTGAATTTCCACAAGCAACAGCGCCGCCTGGGCATGGTGGTGGATGAGTACGGCGAAGTGCTGGGCATCGTCACCCTGGAAGACATCCTGGAAGAAATCGTCGGCGAATTCGAAAGTGATCAGACTGTGGATAACCCCCACATCGAAGCCCAGCCGGACGGCCGCTACATCATCGACGGCGCGGCTTCGATCCGCGAACTGAACAAAAGCCTGGGCTGGCACCTGCCCAGCGACGGCCCCAAGACCCTCAACGGCCTGGTCACCGAGGCGCTGGAGACCATTCCGGACTGCGCGGTATGCCTGAAGATTGGCCGCTATCGCCTGGAAATCCTCGAGACCGAGGACAACCGGGTAAGCAAGGTTTTGATCTGGCATACCAGCCATGTGCCTGTAGCCGCATAATCCCGACAAACTAAAATCCAATGTGGGAGGGGGCTTGCCCCCGATAGCCATAGGCATCCACACAACTCTGTAGCACCCAACCGTAACCCCGATGCGAAGCGAGTCGCTCTTGATCTTGATCTGCTTTTGATCTTGATCTCAGGCGCCCCGTTAAACCACGCTGGCCGAACGCAGGCTTGAATC